>CAMBWJ010000371.1 GCA_945871545.1 uncultured Clostridia bacterium
CCGCGAGGGCGGAGACGATCTTCCTGTCGCCCTGGGCGGAGTCGGGGGCGAGTCCCGTGACCTCCACTTCACAGCCCGGCAGCTCGTTGATGCACAGCCAGAAGGCCGCGTTCGACCAGTCGCCGCCGATCTGCATCCGTCCGGGGGAAGTGTAGCGGCCCATTCCCGGGATGCGGTAGCCATCGTCCGTGGGGACTGGATTCGCGCCGAAGGAGGCCATGCAGCGGCGGGTGATGCCGATGTAGCTGGCGGATTCCAGCTTCCCTGTGATGGCGAGGCTGCTTTCATCCTCCAGTAGCGTCAGCGCCAGCAGCATGCCGGTGATGTACTGGGAGGACACGTCGCCGGGCAGATTGTATGCGCCGGGTTGAAGTTTGCCGGAGATGCGCAGCACGTCCCGTTCGGGCCGGGTCAGTTTGCAGCCGCCGCGGGTCAATTCCCGATCCAGCGGCGCGATGGGGCGCTCCGGTAGCCGCCCGTGCATGCGGAAGTCCGTCTCGATGCCCAGTGCGCCCGCCACGGGGAGCAGGAAGCGCAGCGTGCTGCCGCTTTCGCCGCAGTCGGCCTCGCAGCGCGCGGGGGGATCGGCGATGGGCGTGACGCGCAGCTCCCCGTCCGAGAGCGAAATGTCCGCGCCCATGGCGTTCAGGCAGCGGATGGTCGCGTCGATGTCCTGGGAGGAGGATGCGAGGGGAAGGGTGGTGGGCGCGTCTGCGAGGGCCGCGCAGATCAGCAGGCGGTGCGCCTCGGACTTCGAGGGGATGGCGGCGACGCTGCCCCGGAGCGGCCCGGGGACGATGCGGGCGATCATGCGTCCAGGCCCGCCCGGGCCCAATCCGCAAGCTCCGTAACCGGAACCGGGCGCAGCGCGCTCTCACCGAAGGCGCAGGGCGCCACCAGCGTCAGCGTGTCGCCCTTGCGCTTCTTGTCGGAGAGGGCCACGTCGGCAAGCTGCTCCGGGCTGTACTGCGTCTCGGTGGGCAAATTGTACTTCTTCAAAAGCGCCTCCAGCACGTCCAGGCAGTCCTGCGGGCACAGGCCCTTGCGAACTGCGGCGCGGGTGATGCGCATCATGCCGATGGCCACCGCGCTGCCGTGGGGGATGGTGTAGTCGCTCAGCTTCTCGATGGAGTGGGCGAAGGTGTGGCCCAGGTTCAAAAGCTGCCGCCGCCCGGTGTCGAACTCGTCACCCTCCACCACGTCGCGCTTCATCTCCACGCAGCGGGCGATGACCGTCTCCAGCTGATCCTTGATGTGGGTATCCAGCAGACTGTGCAGCAGCTTTCCGTCGCCCAGCATGCCGTATTTGATGACCTCGGCGCAGCCGTCGGAGAGCACGGAATCGGGCAGGCTCTGAATGGTTTCCGGGTCGCAGAGCACCAGCCAGGGCTGGTAGAACGCGCCGCAGAGGTTCTTGCCCGCGGGCAGGTCGATGGCGGTCTTGCCGCCCACGGAGGAGTCCACGCAGGCCAGCAGTGTGGTGGGAACCTGAATCAGGCCCACGCCCCGCAGGTAGGTGGCTGCGGCGAAGCCGGTGAGGTCGCCCACCACGCCGCCGCCCAGGGCGATCAGGCCGTCCGCGCGGGTGAGGCGGCGCTCGGCGAGAAAGTTCACCAGATTTAAATAGGTAGTTCCGCACTTGGAGGCCTCGCCCGCGGGGATGATGTAGCCCTCGGCGGTGAAGCCCGCCGCGCGCATGGAGGCAAGAGATCGGTCGAGGTACAGCGGTGCGACGTTGGAGTCGGTGACGATCACCGCGTTGCGTCCGCGCAGCACTTGTGCCGCACGGGTTCCCAGCTCGTCCAGCAGGCCGGAGCCGATGTGTACGTCGTACTCCCGGGATGCGGCGATGTGGATGGTTCTCATCTGCCGTCCACCTCCTCCTTGATCCTGCGGCCCTCGTCCAGCAGCGCGCGCAGGTTGTCAAAATCCTTGTTCTCAAGCGCGTCGCGGTACTTCTGCAGCGACGCAAGCAGCGTGTCCAGCTCGAACAGCAGCGGCTCCCGGTTCTCCAGGAACAGCTCCGCCCACATGTCCGGGTTCAGCCACGCCACGCGGGTGAGGTCGCGATAGCTGCCGGCGGAGAAGCCGTCGTGCTGCCGCGCCGTGGGGCTCTTGATGAAGGCGTTGGACACGATGTGGGCCATCTGGCTGGTGAAGGCGATGCGCCGGTCGTGTTCTTCCGCAGTGATGGCCGAAATGCGGCCGAAGCGCGCGGGCTGCAGCAGCGTGCGCAGGCGGTCGAACAGCTCGATGTCGTCGAACACCGGCGGCACCAGCACCATCGGCGCGCCGTCGAACATGTCCGCGCGGCTGTACTTGAAGCCGGAGTTGTGGGTGCCCGCCATGGGGTGTCCGCCCACGAAGGTGAAGCCGTATTCCTGCGCGATGGGGAAGCAGGCCTCGCACACCTTCTGCTTGATGCCGGAGAGGTCGATCACCACGCAATTTTTGGAGAGCATGGGGGCAACCCGGCGCAGCTGGTCGATCACGCCCTGGGGATAGGAGGCCAGAAACAAGAGATCCAGCGTGGGCAGGATCTCGTCCGTCAGCTCGCCGTCGATGGCCTGGGCAATCAGCGCGAAGTCCACGATGGATTTGCTGCGGTTCGCACCGTAGACCTCCCAGCGGGGGTCGCGCTTGTAGGCCTTGGCCATGGAGCCGCCGATCAGGCCCAGGCCGATGACGCCGACGCGCATCATGCCAGCGCCTCCCGGATCCTGAAGATCCGCTGCGCCAGATCGTCGAAGGCGTCGGGGGTGAGGGACTGTGCGCCGTCGCTGAGGGCGTGAATGGGATCGTTGTGCACCTCGATCATCAGGCCGTCCGCGCCTGCGGCCACCGCCGCCAACGCCATGGAGCCGACGAGGGATGCGCGTCCGGTAGCGTGGCTGGGATCCACCACCACGGGCAGGTGGGTCAGCTCCTTGAGCACCGGCACGGCGGAGAGAT
>CAMBWJ010000372.1 GCA_945871545.1 uncultured Clostridia bacterium
CGTCGCTGCCATCCTGGTACACCGGATCGGAGAAGGACACCGGGTCCTGGATCGCCTCCAGCGCGAAGATCACGTCCTCCTCGCTCAGCTGCATTTCGTTTGCGATCTCCGAGATGCTGGGGTCGCGGTTGTTGCGCGCGGAGAGCGCGTCCCGGGCCTTGAGCGCCTTGTAGGCGGTGTCGCGCAGGGAGCGCGAGACGCGGATGGGGTTGTTGTCCCGCAGGTAGCGGCGGATCTCGCCGATGATCATCGGCACGCAGTAGGTGCTCAGGCGCACGTTCATGCTCAGGTCGAAGTTGTCCAGACCCTTCATCAGGCCGATGCAGCCCACCTGAAACAGATCGTCCACGTTTTCACCCCGATTGTGAAAGCGCTGCAGCACGCTCAGCACCAGGCGCAGGTTGCCCTGGATCAGCTCGTGGCGCGCCTGCTGATCCCCGGCGTGGGCGCGCTTCATCAGCTCGCGCATGGTTTCGTGGGAGAGCACCGGGAGCGTCGCCGTGTTCACGCCGCAGATTTCCACCTTGTTCAAGGCCATTTGGTTCACCTCCAACACGTGCAGTATTGCCCGTGGGAGGTCGGGGTATACCAAAAGAGATGAGGCCGTCTCAAAACTGTCGTTTTGAGACGGCCTCACAATTGTTGCGCGGCGGGGTGAAGGCACCCCGCCCTACAGTTTTCGCTTCGAGACAGCCCTCTTCGGATGTCTGTGTTTATTCCTCGTCGGTGGTGTAGCAGCGCAGAATCTCGCCGAAGAACATGGTGTGGAAGTCCCCTGCGCCGTAGACGCCCTTTGCAAGAGACGGATCCATGCGCTCGGGGGTCATGTCCTGCCTGAGCAGCGTGCGGCACTCGAAGTGCAGCCCGCACTCGCCGATGATGGGCGCGGACACCGCCTGGGCGGGCACTGCGGTGATGCCGTGGCCGTCGAACTTGTTCACGTCGCGCCCGGACTTCGTTCCGGCAAAGAGCAGCTCCGCGCGCAGCGGATTCTTCGTGGGCACGCTCACGGTGAACTCCCCGGCGCGCTCCAGCAGGCCGTAGCTGTGACGCTGCCTGCGCACCAGCGCGATGAACACGGGCTTCTTCCACAGATAGCCCACGCTGGCCCAGCCGATGGTCATGGTGTTGGGCGTTTCGCCGCCCACGTTCAGAAATACGCCGCCGTCGGCCAGGTGGGCCGTGGTGGTGGCAAGGGCGTCCAGATAGTTGATCTCCTTCACAGGTTTCACCTCCGTGGTTTTATATGCGCCTGGATGTGCGCACTTGCGCTCAGTTGTGGTACAGGCGGTTGGTCTGGTAGGTGGGGTCGAAGGTGATGTTCATGCCCAGACGGTTGAACACGTTCTCGTCCACCTGGGAGAGGATCACGCTGGAGTGGGCCTCGCAGCCGCGCAGTTTGTCGATCTGATCGATGGCGGTGGCGGCGGTGGGGTTGGTGGCCGCGCAGATGGCCAGGGCGATCAGCACCTCGTTGGTGTGCAGGCGGGGGTTGCGGTTGCCCATGTGCTTCACCTTCAGATCCTGAATCGGCTCGATCACGGCGGGGGCGATCAGCTTGATCTCGTCCGGGATGCCGCCCAGCACCTTCAGCGCGTTCAGCAGCGCCGCGGAGGACGCGCCCAGCAGTGCGGAGGTCTTGCCGGTGACCACGCGGCCGTCGGGCAGCTCGATGGCGGCGGCGGGCTCTCCGGTGGCCTCGGCCACGCGCTGCGCCGGAAGCACCGTGCTGCGCATCTCGGGCTTGATGCCCAGCGAGTGCATCAGCAGCTCCTGCTTCTGGAGCTCGCCCGGCTCGGCGTTGCCCTCCCGCAGCAGCCGCGCGGTCTTGTAGTAGCGGCGGATGATCTCCGCACAGGAGGCCTCGCGGCAGGCCTCGTCGTCCACGATGGCGTAGCCGGCCATGTTCACGCCCATGTCCGTGGGGCTCTTGTAGGGGCACTCACCGTAGATGCGCTCGAAAATGGCCCGCAGCACCGGGAAGATCTCGATGTCGCGGTTGTAGTTGACGGTGGTCTCGCCGTAGGCCTCCAGGTGGAAGGGGTCGATCATGTTCACGTCGTTGAGATCGGCGGTGGCGGCCTCGTAGGCCAAGTTCACCGGATGCTTCAGCGGTAGGTTCCAGATGGGGAAGGTCTCGAACTTGGCGTAGCCCGCCTTCACGCCGTGCTTGTGCTCGTGGTAGAGCTGTGACAGGCAGGTGGCCATCTTGCCGCTGCCCGGGCCGGGGGCGGTGACCACCACCAGCGAGCGGGTGGTGGGGATGTAGTCGTTGCGGCCAAAGCCCTCGTCGCTGACGATCAGCGGGATGTTGGCCGGATAATCCTTGATGTAGTACTGGCGGTAGACGCTCAGGCCCAGCTTCTTCATCTTCGCCTCGAAGATCTCGGCGGAGGGCTGGCCGGTGTACTGGGTCAGGCAGATGCTGCCCACGTACAGCCCGAAGTCCCGGAACACGTCCACCAGGCGCATCACGTCGGAATCGTAGGTGATGCCCAGGTCGCCGCGCTTTTTGTTCTTTTCGATGTCGTTTGCGTTGATGGCGATCACGATTTCCGCCTGATCCTTCAGCTCCAGCAGCATGCGGATCTTGTTGTCCGGCGCAAAGCCCGGCAGCACCCGGGAGGCGTGATAATCGTCGAACAGCTTGCCGCCGAATTCCAGATACAGCTTGCCGCCAAACTGCGCGATGCGCTCGCGAATGCGCTCGGACTGAAGCTGAATGTACTTTTGAGAGTCAAAACCGGTTTTCATTCTGCCAACCTCCATTGTATCAGCAAAATCAAAAGCGGGCACCCATATGGGCGCCCGCTTCAGTGGCCCTTACCAATATAGCATATTTTTGATGGTCTGACAAGTGTGCGGCTGTAAAATCCGGGGGCAAGGGAAAGGGATGCGTCGCTTGTTGTAACGCATCCCTCGAATGATACTATGAAACTGTTCGATT
>CAMBWJ010000373.1 GCA_945871545.1 uncultured Clostridia bacterium
CCGGTGTCGATCTTGATGTGCGCCTCGGCGGTCACGCCCGCCTGGGCCGCGAGGTTCACCACCACGTCGAAGCGGTACTTTGCAAACAGGCTGTCCACCAGCGCCTTGTCCGCAATGGAGAAGTAGGCGAATTGCGGAGCATACGGCCTGATGCTGCCTGTTCGCTTCATGTGCGGCCTTATGGTATGTTGTTTGGAATGGATTATCCCGAGATGACTCGTGTGGAGGAGATCGCTGTTCCACCCATGTAGCCCTGCAAAAGCTGCTGGGCAGGCATGACGGCACCGATTGACAGCCGGTATATTATGCGGTATACTGAACACAGGAGTGTGCCTGTCTCGCTGCGGGCATGTTCCTCTACAACAGCTAAGAAAGGGAAGCGTTTGACAGAACGGGAAGGGAAAAATGGTTTGCAGAATTGGCCCGGTTGTGGTGACGTCAGCATGGTTTCCGGCGTCGTATGCCGCCTTTCAGACGGATGAAAGCGCGGTGCAGGACACGTGCGCCGAGCGGCTAGTCCTGACACAGCGCGATCAGCCGTTCCTGATGGAAACTGCGCAGCTGCTGGCGACCCATTCGCTGATGAAGGTCTGGGCCTGCGAGGATGGCAGCTGGATCTACGAGGATGTGAATGGTCGCGCCGCGCTTCGGATCTCCGCAGATTATCGCTGTGCAGCCTACTGGGTGGATGATCCTGCGCAAAGGGAGACTGTGCTGCCGCCGCTGATGCAGGCGCTGCTGGAATGCCGCCTCATTCACATGGGGTACGTGGTGTTTCATTGCGCCTGTGTGGCGAAAGATGGGAAGGCAGTGGCCTTCTCTGGCCCATCCGGAACGGGCAAATCCACCCGTGCGCTGCAATGGGTGGAACAGATGGGAGCGGAGTGGGTTTCCGGCGACCGTCCGTTCATCGACCCCGCGCTGCGCATGGTGTACGGTGCGCCCTGGGACGGCAAGGAGCAGCTCTTCCGCAGCGTATCGTATCCGCTGACGGCCATCCTTGAGGTGCGCCGGTCCGACAAAACGGCGCTGCGAGAGATGACCTTCCAACAGAAACGCAGCTTTCTGGCAAACCAGATGATGATTCCCATGTGGAGTCCGCAGCTGGGGGCGAGCGCACTGGCTGCCATGAACAGGATGATTGGCCAAATACCGATGTACCGGCTTTACTGCGACCAGACCCGGGAGGCGGCGCAGGAGGCCTATGAGATACTGTACCATCAACAGGGGGCGATTCAGCCTCCCAGGGAGGAGAAGAGAATGAGAGCAAAGCAGGGTTTCACGGTTGTGGACATCGCGGGCGACTACATGGTCATGCCCACCGGCGGCAATATGGCGACCTTCGGCGGCACGGTGGCGCTCAACAAGGTTTCCGCATTTCTGTTCAACGCCATGCAGACAGACATCAGCCAGGAGGATTTGCTGGAGCGCATGCTGAATCAGTATGACATCGACCGGGAGACTGCCGCGCGCGATCTGGCGGAAATCCTGGAAACCTTCAGGGAGCTCGGGCTGATCGAGGACTGAAAGGCGCATTTTAGGATAGGCGATTCCTAAACTTTTTTTAAGAAGAAACATGGAAACACTTGACAAAGAAGCTGAGTCATCATATTATACTATTGGGATAGGTGTGTATGGAATACAGAAATGCCGCAAGGCAAGCCCAAACGCTGCCGGGCTTGCTTCAGCTTCTGCGGGAAGCCGGGGCGACCGAGGTGGAAAAGAGATCAGCGGTTGAGGAGTATCTGCGCATCAAGACCTGGCGTGCGGGCATTCCGCGCTACGGGAAATTTGAGCTGACCCCCCTGTGCAACCTGGACTGCAAGATGTGCTACATCCATTTGCAGAAGGAGCAGATGCAGGGCAAAGCGCTGCTCTCCGTGGAGACCTGGAAGCAGCTCATGACGGAGGCCGTGCAGGCTGGCATGCGGGTGGCGACCCTCACCGGCGGCGAGTGCCTGACCTACCCCGGCTTTGAGGAGCTGTATCTCCATCTGCAGGAGCAGGGCGTGGAGGTGGTGGTGTTCACCAACGGCGTTCTGCTGGATGAAAGGCGCATCTGCTTTTTCCGGGAGCATCCGCCCCGGTATCTGCAGATTTCCCTGTACGGCAGCAGCGAGGAGGCCTACGAGAGGGTCACGGGCCACCGCGCGTATGCCCGGGTCATGAAGCATCTGATGCTGGCAAGGGAAGCGGAGCTGCCCGTGGCGGTGGCGGTGACGCCCAGCACCTTTATGGAGGACGCGGAGGACGTCATCCGGATGTTGGAAGGAATGGGGCAGTACTATGAGATTGGTGCTGATCTCTTTGAGCCCTACGAAGAAACCGGACGTCATGGCCAGAGGGTTTCGCTTTCTCCAGAGCAGTATGTGAAGCTTTACACACTTCGGGCAAAATTAAAGGGAAGAAGTATTCAACCGATGGAGGAGGACTGCCTGCCGATTGTCCCCAAAGAGCCAGACGGAGGTAAGGGACTGCTGTGCGGCGGAGGTAACTGCGGCTTTGTGCTCACGTATGAGGGCATAATGTATCCTTGCAGTATGTTGCGGGAGTTTGGAGTTGATCCAAAGGAGCATGGCTTTCAGACTGCTTGGCAGAAGATACATCAGTTTGTGAAGGAATATCCCCGACCTGCAGAGTGTGAGGATTGTCGCATGAAGGGTGTGTGCATAAGCTGCGTGGTACAGCATGCCATGGGGGCGAATAAGGGCCATGCTAGTCCTGCCGTATGCCGACGCGGAAGAATCATGCTAAAGGCAGGAGTTGTATCTCCAAAAACGGAATAATTCACAGCAAATGATATGCTGCTGATTTATTACAAGTAATACCGAAAAGGAGGAAATAGTCGTGAAAGACACTTACGAAAGGCCAATTGCTGAAAAGATTGCTTTCTCTTATCAGGAGCAGGTGGTCGCCCAGTCTG
>CAMBWJ010000374.1 GCA_945871545.1 uncultured Clostridia bacterium
CGATCCTCATGGGCGCGCAGTCCCGCGGCCTGTTTGAGATCTCCGAAAACGGCGGCATCGCGCTGGCGCAGATTGCAGGCCACTACCTCGGCCGCGCGGGCAGCCTCATTCTCGCGCTGACGATCACCTTCGCCTGCCTGAAGACCTCCATCGGTCTGGTCGTCAGCTGCTCGGAGGCCTTCGAGCGGATGTTCCCCGGCAAGCTGTCCTACCGCGCCTGGGCCATCCTGTTCACCGGCTTTTCCTTCGCCATCTCCAACGTCGGCCTGACCTCCATCATCAGCTATTCCCTGCCCGCGCTGATGCTGCTCTACCCACCGGCCATCGTGCTGATCCTCCTTGCGCTCGTGGGCTCGCGCTTTGCACACGACCGCGCCGTGTATGTCAGCACGATCAGCCTGACCTGGGCGGCGTCCCTGTTCGACTTTTTCAAGTTTCTCCCCGCCCCGGTGCAGACCGCGCTGCACCTTGACGCCGCCGTCGGCTTTGCCCGCGCCCTGCTGCCCTGGTTTGACCTGAACCTGGGCTGGGTCGTGCCCGCTGTGCTCGGCTTTGTGATCGGACTGCTGATCCGCAGACGCAGAGCGCACGGCTGATCCGGGAGGGGGAACGTTGGGCTGCCGATCCAGAGAACTCGCATAGTCGCGCCATCAGGCGCTCCTTGCGATTTCCAGCACTCTGCCTGTTTCCGCCACTGGCGGCGGCAGGCTTCGGCTCCCCAAACCCTGCAAGGGATTTCATCCCTTGACCCTTCATCGCTTCGCGCTCATACTCAGTCTTCTAGATGAAAAACAGTATAAAACGAGCGATACGCGCGAAGCGAAGAAGGGCGTCTGACAACGTACCCGATCGCCTCGCGCATCCCGCTCGTATCTCTCTGAATGTGGGATTACAGCACAAACACGCCGTCTCGGAAGACGTCAACCGTTCTGCCGTCCGCCGTCTGAACGGTGCAGCGCATGTCGCTGCTGCCGAACATGAAGTCCACATGGAGCATGGAGGTATTGAGTCCCTGCGCAATCAGTGCTTTCTCGCTCCGATCTTTTCCGTGCAGCACATCCACATAGCCTGCGCCCAGCGCCAGATGACAGCTTGCATTTTCGTCAAAGAGCGTGTTGTAGAACAGCACGCCCGTCTGCCGGATGGGCGAATCATACGGCACGAGGGCCACCT
Organism: uncultured Clostridia bacterium; assembly: GCA_945871545.1. Next base: position 1,174 of record CAMBWJ010000374.1, read on the forward strand.
CGCCAAGCCTGCGGCTTCCCTCGTCCGTATTGAGGATGCTCCGCAGCAGCTCCTCGCCCTCCTCGCAGACGCAGTCCACGACCTCGCCGTCCCGGAAGGTCAGGCGGAAGCGATCGATCAGACTGCCGTTGTAGACCAGCGGCAGCGTATTGACGACCGTGCCGTTGGCGCTCAGCCTGTGCGGCGTCGTCAAAATCTCCTCTGTGGGGATATTGGGGGCAAAGCAGATGCCGTCCGGCTCCGGGCAGTGGCAGATGCCGCCCGCAAAGACGCCCTCCTCGCACATGCTCAGGTGCAGATCGGTGCCCAGCCCGTTCTGAAGGTGCAGCGAAACGGGCCTCAGGTCGTTGAGCTTTTTCACCATGTGCTGCATCTGCGCCACATGCGCATCCCAGCCGTCCACGGCGCTCTCCTGCGTCACATAGCAGCAGCTGTACATGTCCTCCCAGAGGGCGGCAAGCGCTTCTTCCTTTTCCTTGCCGGGGTAGACCTGCTGCGCCCATTCCGGGTTCGGCACACAGACGACGCTCCAGGCCACATCGTTGGCCATCCGCTTGAGGTTGAACGCCTGAAGCGGCGCATTCAGCGCGCGCTGGCGCATGCCCAGCTTCGCCGCATCCACGCCGTCCATCATGCCGGGCTTGGCCGAGGAAAGCCGCAGATAGACCGCGTTTTTGTCGGCGTAGTGCGTCTGGCTTTCGCTCATCCAGCGCGGCACGTCGCACAGCGCCTCATCCTTCGCATACAGCAGGCGAATCCGCTCCGCCTCGGGGTCGTCGTAGCGGATCACCACGTCCCTTGCGCCAAGCCGGAAGGCCTCCTCCATCAGCAGATGGGCGAAGTCCGCCGTCCACAGCGGCGCGCTGATGACCAGAATCTGTCCCTCCTGAAGGCTGACGCCCCTCATCAGCGCCAGCCGAGCATAATTCAGCCTTTTCATTTTGCATTCTCCCCGCAAGCGCAGCAGCAGGCGACCCAGTGGTTGTCCCCCGCCCTGCGCAGACTCTGTTCCTGTTTGCAGGCCGCCGTCGCGTATTTGCAGCGCGGCGCGAAGCGGCAGCCCGGCGCCGGCTCGATGGGCGACGTCACCTCGCCCTGCACCGTCTCGATGCGCTTGCCGCGGCGTGTGATGTCAATCACAGGAATCGCCGCCAGCAGCGCGCGCGTATACGGATGCAGCGGATTGGCAAACAGCTCCTTCGTCTCGGCATATTCCACGCACTGACCCAGATACATGACGGCGATGTGGCTGGAAATGTGCTTGACCACCGAGAGATCGTGGGTGATGAACATGTACGACAGGCCCTTATCCTCCTGCAGGTCCATCAGCAGGTTCAGAATCTGCGCCTGAATGGATACATCCAGCGCAGAGACCGGCTCGTCGCAGACGATGAACCCCGGATTCGTCGCCAGTGCGCGGGCAATGCCGATGCGCTGACGGCGGCCTCCGTCCAGCTCGTGCGGATAGCTGTGGGCAAAGCGCGGCGCCAGACCGACGGTCTCCATCAGGCGGCTGATGCGCTCGTTCATCTCGCGCGCATTTTTGCACAGCTTGCCGACGATCAGCGGCTCTGCGATGATCTCCGAAACGCTCAGCCGCGGATTCAGCGAAGCGTACGGATCCTGAAAGATCATCTGCATCTCCTGCCGGGCGGCAAACATTCGCTTCTTGTCAAAGGAGGTGATGTCCTCGCCGCGGTAGAGCACCTGTCCGCCGGTCGGCTCCAGCAGGCGCAGCA
>CAMBWJ010000375.1 GCA_945871545.1 uncultured Clostridia bacterium
GCAAGGTGCTGCTGGCGCTGTCCGGCGGCGTGGATTCCTCCGTGGTCGCGGCGCTGCTGATCAAGGCCATCGGCGACCGCCTGACCTGCGTGCACGTCAACCACGGCCTGCTGCGCAAGGGCGAGCCGGAGCAGGTGGTGCGCGTGTTCCGCGACGAGCTGGGCGCAAACCTGATCTACGTGGACGCGGTGGACCGCTTCCTGGACAAGCTGGCCGGCGTCGCCGATCCCGAGAAGAAGCGCAAGATCATCGGCGCGGAGTTCATCCGCGTGTTCGAGGAGGAGGCCCGCAAGCTGGAGGGCATCTCCTTCCTGGGTCAGGGCACCATCTATCCCGACATCATCGAGTCCGGCACCAAGACCGTCAAGGCCGTCAAGAGCCATCACAACGTGGGCGGACTGCCGGAGGATCTGCAGTTTGAGCTGGTCGAGCCGCTGAAGATGCTGTTCAAGGACGAGGTGCGCGCGGTGGGCGCTGCGCTGGGTCTGCCGGACAACATGGTCTATCGCCAGCCCTTCCCCGGCCCGGGTCTGGGCGTGCGCTGCGTGGGCACCATCACCCGCGACCGCCTCGAGGCCGTGCGCGAGTCCGACGCAATTCTCCGCGAGGAGTTCGCCAAGAACGGCCTGGAGGGCAAGGTGTGGCAGTACTTCACCATCGTGCCCGACGTCAAGAGCGTGGGCGTGCGCGACAACAAGCGCGCCGATGAGTGGCCCTGCGTCATCCGTGCGGTGAACACTGTGGACGCCATGACCGCCACCGTCGAGGAGCTGGACTGGAACCTCATCCACATCCTCACCGAGCGCATCACCCACGAGGTCAAGGGCGTCAACCGCGTCCTCATCGACGTCACCCCCAAGCCCACCGGAACGATTGAGTGGGAATGATGGGTGAAGCTCTGAAAACCCTGTGATTGCAGGGGCTTTCGGGCGCTGAACCGACCCCGTGGCAACGGTTTGGCAACACTTTTCCAATATCCATAGATAACGGGCGAACTGATTCATTTGATTTCAGTTCGCCCGTTTTGTTTGTGCTATTCAGATTGTCCATGCACGGTTTATCGGTGCGTCAGCGTCTGAAGGCGTCGGGATTGAAGCCGCTGGATTCATCCTTCAGCAATTCGCGCAGTCCGCGCCGGTTGCCAGACCGTTCTTCAGTTGGTTGTTCGTCGCTAGGCAGCGCATGTACCGCAAACTCGGGGAAGCGGTAGCGCCAGCGGTCGTATTCCTCCTTGCCGGTCTCGTCGTTGTGGAATTTCTGCGCTTCCTTCTTCCAGTCATTCATCGCAGCGCGCAGCCAGTCGGGAGCATTGCGATTGAGATACAGGCAGGTGCGGCCCTCAAATTCGCCGATGGTGAGGCCATACAGGTCCTCCAGCACAAACAGCGTGTGCATCAGTCCTTCAGGAGTATCGATGTCTGGCACGTCCAGCGCATGGGGGGACACCTCAAGCACCTCCGCCAGCCGCCGGGTCAGATCCTCCTTGGGTGTGCGGGTACCCTTCTCATACTGCGCCATGCGGATGTCGGCTGTTTTCTCCGAAAAGCCCACTGCCATGCCCAGCCAGCGCAGGGTCATGCTGCGAAGATTTCGGAATGTACGGATTCTCTCTCCGATTGCCATAGCGATCACTCCAGACGTTCGTTGTTTCACGATGCCATTATAGCATCAGAGATAATATACGTCAAGAAAAATTAAACATAAAAGATTATTAAAACCCATTGACAAAGCATATATGCTAAGTATATAATACTGCAAAGCAGAAATGCTTAGTGAGAAGGAGGAATGCCATTGGCAGACAATGCTTTCATGAGAGTGGAAGATGTGGCGCAGGAGCTCGGCGTGTCCGTATCCTACGCGTACAGGATCATCCAGAGGCTGAATGCGGAGATGCGGGAAAAGGGCTATCTGACCATCAGTGGGCGGATCAACAGGAAGTACTTCATGGAACGGTTCCAATACGACGGACAGAAGGGAGAGTGATGACATGGCGGTTTACAAGGAAGAGCGGACGAACACCTGGCGCGTGATCTATCGATATACCGACTGGAACGGAGAACGCAAACAGTCCCAGAAGCGGGGCTTCCCTACCAAACGGGAAGCTCAGGCGTGGGAGCGGGAGCAGCTGAACCAGAAGGCGGGCGATCCGGACATGACATTCGCCAGCTTCGTGGAGCTATACAAGGCGGACATACGGCATCAGGTGAACGAAAACACCATGCAGACCAAGGAGCATATCATCCGCACCAAACTGATTCCGTACTTCGGGAAGCGCAGACTGAGCGAGATCACGTCGAAGGATGTGCTGAAGTGGCAGAACGAGATGATTGATCATCGGGATGAGAAGGGCAAGCCCTATTCACCGGTCTATCTGAGATCACTCAATGCCCAGCTCAATGCGATTCTGAACCATGCCGTGAAGCACTACAAACTGAAGGCCAATCCAACCCACAGCGTCCGGAGTATGGGCAGGAAGCAGACTCGGGAGATGGCCTTCTGGACGAAGGAGGAGTATCTGAAATTCGCGGAGGTAATGATGGATAAGCCGGTGGCCTACTACGCATTTGAAATGCTCTACTGGTGCGGCATCCGCGAGGGTGAGCTGCTGGCGCTCACACCGTCGGATTTCGATCTGGAGAGGGGCACGGTGTCCATCACGAAATCCTATCAGCGGATCAAAGGACGGGATGTGATCGGCCCACCGAAGACGGAGAAGGGAAACCGCGTGATCCGGATGCCGGACTTCCTCGTGGACGAGATGCGGGATTATCTGAGGATGCTGTACGATGTGGGGCTGGATGACAGGATGTTCACAATCACCAAGGGCTTCCTCCACCGGGAGATGGACAGGGGTTCCAGAGAGGCGGGCGTCAGGCGCATCCGGATTCACGATCTGAGACATTCGCATGTA
>CAMBWJ010000376.1 GCA_945871545.1 uncultured Clostridia bacterium
CCTGCTGTTCGTCATCGTGTTCCATATGGACGTGGCGGGCGTGGCGCTGGCGACCATCATCTCCCAGATGATCTCGGCGGCGCTGGTGACCATCTGCCTGATCCGCACAGACGGCTTCGTGCACCTGGATCTGAAGAAGCTGCGCGTGCACGCGGACAAGCTCGCCGCCATCTCCAAGATCGGCCTGCCGGCGGGCTTCCAGGGCGCGTGCTTCTCCATCTCCAACGTGTTGATTCAGTCCACGGTCAACAGCTACGGCGACGTCGTGGTGGCGGGCAACTCGGCCTCCCAGAACCTGGAGGGCTTCATCTACGCCTCCATGAACGCCTTCCATCAGGCGGCGATCACCTTCGTCAGCACCAACATCGGCGCGGGTAAGAACAGCCGCATCCGCAAGTCGCTGGGGGCCACGGCGCTGCTGGTGACGCTGGTGGGAGCGGTGCTGGGCGGTCTGGCGGTGCTGTTCATGCGGCCGCTGGTGGGCATCTATTCGCCGGAGCCGGAGGTCATCGCCGCGGGCATGCGCAGGCTGCGCATCATCGCCGGAACCTACTTCCTCTGCGGACTGATGGACGTGTTCTGCGGCGTGCTGCGAGGCATGGGCGCGGCCATGGTGCCGATGTTTGTGTCCATCATGGGCGCGTGCGCCTTCCGCATCTTCTGGATCTACGCGATCCTGCCCCTGTACCCCAGCCTTGAAATGCTCTACTATTCCTATCCGGTGTCCTGGGTGCTCACCGGCGGCGTGCATCTGATCTGCTGCCTGGTGCTGATGCGCAGGTTCCCGGTGCATCGAGAACAGGAGGAATTGACATGAAGACCGGACTCGCCATTTCCGCAATGATCGACTATCTGAACGGCAACCTGCACGAGGTGGAGCACCTGCTGAAGGTCTACGGCTACGCCAAGGCCATCGGCGAACTGGAGGGCCTGGACGCGCGCACCCAGGAGATCCTGGAGATCGCCGCCGTGGTGCACGACGTCGGCATCCCGCGCGCCATCGAGAAGTACGGCAGCGACGCAGGCCCCTATCAGGAGGAGCTGGGCCCCGCCGAGGCGCGCAGTCTGCTGGAAAGCATCGGCTGCGACGATCAACTGATCGAGCGCGTGTGCGTTCTGGTGGGCCGCCACCACACCTACACCGATGTGGACGGCCTCGACTGCCGGATCCTGCTGGAGGCGGACTATCTGGTGAACGCGGCCTTCAACCACCACGGTGAGAAGGCGATCCTTGCGGCGAAGGAGAGCTTCTTCCGCACGCAGGCGGGCATTCGCTTCCTGGAGACCTGCCTTCTCAAGTGATCCGCCCTGAAAAACGCGCAAAAATCCCCTGCGCAACCGCCGGTTGACAGATTGACGGGCCGAATTGGTGGTGCGCAACCGCAGAATCGGCTAGAATGGACACAACGGCGCGGGGATTTCCCGCCCGAATTCATCGAATGAGGTGTCACACATGATCTTGGCGGATAAGATTGTTCAGCTGCGAAAGAAGAACGGCTGGTCGCAGGAGGAGCTTGCGGCACAGCTGAACGTGTCCCGGCAGGCGGTCTCCAAGTGGGAGGGTGCGCAGTCGGTGCCCGATCTGGACCGCATTTTGCAGATGAGCGCGCTCTTCGGCGTGACCACCGACTACCTGCTCAAGGACGAGATGGAGGCGGAGGAGCCGAGCTGCGGGGAAGTCAGCGATGTGCGGCGCGTGGGACTGGAGGAGGCGAACACCTACCTTGCGTGGCGGGAGCGCGCGTCGCTGCGCATCGCGCTGGCGACCTTCCTGTGCATCCTCTCGCCCATTCCGCTGCTGCTGCTGAGCGCGGCCTCTCAGGTGGAGGGCTGGGGAATCCCGGAAAACCAGGCGGGCATCGCAGGGGTCATCGTGCTGCTGGTGATCGTTGCGGCGGCGGTGGCCATGTTCATCGCCTGCGGCTCCCGGAACGCGCCCTATGAGTTCCTGGAGAAGGAGGACTTCGAGACGGAGTACGGCGTGGAGGGCATGGTGCGGGAGCGCCAGCGCGCGTTTCGCAGCAGCTATGCCCGGGGCAACATCCTTGGAACCTGCTGCTGCATCCTTGCGCCGGTGGCGCTGCTCGTCGGTGCGTTCTCCGGGGACGGCTTCCTGACGGTGGCCATGCTGTGCATGACGCTGCTGGTTGCGGGCGTGGGCGTGATGATCTTCATTTCGGTGGGCGTGCGCTGGGCCGCCATGCAGCGGTTGCAGCGGGAGGGCGAGTTCTCCGCAGAGGATCGCGGCGCAAACCGATTCAAGGAGACCGTGAGCGCCGCCTACTGGCTCATCGCTACGGCTATCTATCTCGCCTGGAGCTTCATTACCGAGGACTGGCAGCATACCTGGATCGTCTGGCCGGTGGCGGGCGTGCTGTTCGGCGGGGTCATGGCGCTTTGCAACCTGCGCGGCAGGCGCGGCGGGGACGAATAATTGCAGAAATAACGGGCGGATCAGCTTCGATCCGTCCGTCATTTTTATGGAAGTGCGTCTGCGTCCAGCTCCCGGAAGGGCTTCAGCGGCGATGGTGCGGAGGTGTCCGGGTCGAGCACCTTTTCCATCCAGACCGTGCTGTACCAGCGGCCGAACTTCCAGCCGCAGTGGTGGAACTCGCCCACGGTATGATAGCCCATGGCCGCATGGAAGCGCACGCTGTCCAGCGTCAGGTGCTCGTCGGGTTCGTCAGGCACGGCGATGCTGGCGTAGAGCCTGCGCACGCCCATCGCCCGCAGCGCGTCCTCCAGCGCGCGGTACAGCGCGGAGCCGATGCCCATGCGGCGGCAGTCCATGCGCAGGTAGATGCTGACCTCCGCCGCCCAGGAATAGGCCTCGCGGGTGTGGAAGCTGCCTGCGTAGGCGTAGCCCAGCAGTTCCCCGCCGGACTCAGTCACCAGAT
>CAMBWJ010000377.1 GCA_945871545.1 uncultured Clostridia bacterium
ACGAGGAGCAGCGCTTCGGCGTGACTCACAAGGAGGCCATCAAGAAGCTGAAGCAGTCCATCGACGTGCTGACCCTCACCGCAACGCCCATTCCCCGCACGCTGCACATGTCCATGGTGGGCATCCGCGACATGAGCCTGCTGCAATCCCCGCCGGAGGAGCGCTATCCGGTGCAGACCTACGTGGTGGAGTACTCCGACGGCCTGGTGCGCGACGCCATCCTGCGGGAGCTCAGCCGCGGCGGTCAGGTCTACGTGCTCTACAACCGGGTGCAGACCATCGAGGTGATGTACACCCGGCTCAAGCGTCTGGTGCCCGAGGCGCGCATCGCCGTGGGCCACGGCCAGATGCGGGAGCACGCCTTGGAGGACGTGATGCTGGACTTCTACGAGGGCAAATACGATGTCTTGCTGTGCAGCACCATCATCGAGGCCGGTCTGGATGTGCCCCGGGCGAACACGCTGATCGTCTGCGACGCGGATCGCTTCGGCCTGTCCCAGCTCTACCAGCTGCGCGGACGCGTGGGCCGCAGCAACCGCCTGGCCTACGCCTACCTCACCGTCAACCCCAACAAGGTGCTCACCGAGGCCGCCGACAAGCGCCTCAACGCCATCCGGGAGTTCACGGAGTTCGGCTCCGGTTTCCGCGTGGCCATGCGCGATCTGGAGATTCGCGGCGCGGGCAACCTGCTGGGCAGCGAGCAGAGCGGCTTCATGGCCTCGGTGGGCTATGATTTGTATGTGAAGATGATCGAGGACACCGTGCGCGAGATGCGCGGCGACATCTCCATGGGCGACATCGAGACCCGCGTGGACGTGAAGATGGACGCCTATCTGCCCCAGGAGTACGTCTCCAGCGACCTGCTGCGGGTGGAAATGTACAAAAAGATCGCCACGATCCGAAATCAGGAGGATCGCGACGACATGATCGAGGAGCTGATCGACCGCTTCGGCGACCCGAACCGCCCCGTGATGAACCTGATCGAAATCGCCAGCCTGAAGGCGCTGTGCAGCCAGCTGGGAATCGACTATGTGACGGTGCGCAACGGCGATCTTATGATGCGCTTCTCCATTTCGGCGGACGTCGATCTGGTGCGGGTGCTGAAGGCGATCAAAAAGTACCCCGAGTGCCTGCGCATGCAGGGCGGAAATCCACCGACTCTGGTCTATTTCAAGGCAAATGCGTCGGCGGAGGAGCTGATGCGCGGCGCAGTGGACGTGATGCAGCGCGCGGTGCAGGACTACCTGGCCGCGCAAGAGAGCGAGGACTGACATGGCAAAGGGATTTCTGCCGGTGACGGCTGCGGAGATGCGCGAACTGGGTTGGGAGCAGCCGGACTTTGTGTACGTGACGGGCGACGCCTACGTGGATCACCCGTCCTTCGGCCTGGCCATCATCTCCCGGGTGCTGGAGAAGGCGGGCTACCGCGTGGCCATGCTGCCCCAGCCCGACTGGCACTCCTGCGAGGATTTCAAGCGCTTCGGACGGCCCCGGCTGGGCTTTCTGGTCACGGCGGGCGTGATTGACTCCATGGTGAACCACTACACCGCCGCCAAAAAGCCCCGCAGCGAGGATGTGTATTCCCCGGGCGGGCGCGCCGGATGCAGGCCGGATCGAGCGACTGCGGTCTATTCCAACCGGATTCGCGAAGCCTACGGCTCCATTCCCATCGCCATCGGCGGCGTGGAGGCGTCGCTGCGGCGCTTCGCCCACTACGATTACTGGGACGACAGGGTGCGCAATTCCATGCTGGTGGACAGCTGCGCGGACGTGCTGATGTTCGGCATGGGGGAGCGCAGCATCCTGCGGGTTGCGGAATTTATCGACTCCGGTCGGGATTTCGCTGAAATGCGCATTCCCGGCACCTGCGTCATGGCCAAGGAGGTTCCCGAGGGCTTTCTGGAGATCGCCTCCCAGGAGGAGGTGGCGAAGGACAAGTACACCTACGCCGAGGCCTTCAAGCAGCAGTACGACCAGCAGGACCCGGTGCGGGGCAAGCCCATCGCACAGAAGCATGGGCGGCGCTATCTCCTGCAGAACAAGCCGGATCTACCGCTGACCCGCGAAGAGCTGGACGCGGTCTACGCCCTGCCCTATAAGCGGGCCTGGCACCCGATGTACGACAAGATGGGCGGCGTGCCTGCGATTCAGGAGGTTCAGTTCTCCATCGCACAGGTGCGCGGCTGCTTCGGCGCGTGCAACTTCTGCGCACTGACCTTTCATCAGGGCCGCATCGTCACCTCCCGCAGCAAGGAGTCCATTCTGACCGAGGGGAGACTGCTGACCAGGCTGCCCGGCTTCAAGGGTTACATTCACGATGTGGGCGGCCCCACGGCCAACTTCCGGGAGCCCGCCTGCGCAAAGCAGCTCAAGTGCGGCGCGTGCAGGGATCGCCAGTGCCTGTTCCCGGAGCCGTGCAAAAATATGAAGGCAGATCACCGGGAGTACATCGACATCCTGCGCAGCCTGCGCCAGCTTCCGGGCGTGAAGAAGGTGTTCGTGCGCTCGGGCATCCGCTACGACTACGTGCTGAAGGACAATAAGTCCGGCTTCCTGAATGAGCTGGTGAAGCACCACATCTCCGGACAATTGAAGGTCGCACCGGAGCACGTGAGTCCCCGGGTGCTGGAGTACATGGGCAAGCCGGAGCCGTCGGTGTTCGAGGACTTCGTGCACCGCTACAAGCAGGCCAATGAAAATGCCCACATGGATCAGTATCTGGTGCCCTACCTGATGTCCAGCCACCCCGGCAGCACGCTGGACGACGCGATCCTGCTGGCCTGCTATCTGAAGAAGAGCGGTCTGCGCCCCGAGCAGGTACAGGATTTCTATCCCACGCCGGGCACCATGTCCACGGCGATGTTCCACACCGGCCTCGATCCGCGCACCATG
>CAMBWJ010000378.1 GCA_945871545.1 uncultured Clostridia bacterium
GGGGTAAAAATCAGTATAACCAGCTTACTTTTTATGCGGGTAAAGGCAGTAACATCAAGCATGCATGGCTGACTCCACTGTTTGGAATATTCAGTGACGCGAGTCCTTCGAGTTGTTAAGCACAACCGAATACAGAAAGGGAATCGGCAATCGATTCCCTTTTCCGATAAGGAGAGCACATGGATTCATTGGAGGCATTTTCCGGCACCTACAACGAGCGGCTGGTGAACAGGGCGCAGCAGATGCGGGTGCCGATTTCCGGCACATTTGAGCTGACGCCGGCGTGCAACATGCGCTGCCGGATGTGCTACATTCAGCACACGCCGAATCCGGATGAGCTGCAGCCGTACGAGTTCTGGACAGATGTGCTTGAGCAGGCGATGGCGCAGGGGCTGCTGTTTCCGCTGCTGACGGGCGGGGAGCCGCTGCTGTATCCGGAGTTTGACCGGCTGTACGAGCGCCTTGCCGGGATGCCGCTTCATCTGTGCATCAATACGAATGCGACGCTGCTCACCCGGGAGAAGGTGGCGTGGATGGCGAAATGCCCGCCCAAAAGGCTGAATATCTCGCTCTACGGCGCGTCGGATGAGACGTATGCCCGGCTCTGCGGCAATCCGAACGGCTTTACGCAGGTGCTGCACGCGTTTGATCTGCTGAAGGCGTACGACATCCCCTTCCGGGTGCACAGCGTCATGGTGCCGGAGAATGTGGCGGATTATCAGGGGATCGTCGATGTCTGCAACCGGTACCGGGTTCCCCTGGGGGTTGCGAACTACATGTTCCCCTCCTATCGGAAGGAGGAGGGCTGCGTTCAGGCGCATGACCGCCTCGCGCCCAAGCAGCTTGCGCAGAACAGCCTTTGTTACCTCCGCGATCACTTCAAGGGGATGGAGCAGGCATACCGGACCTATGTGGAACAGCGCTGCGCCGCGTTTGAACGGCCGGAGATTTATTCGCTCTACGGCAATAGCGAGGTGGCGTGCAGGGCGGGCTCCTGCGTCTTCTGGGTGGATTGGCGCGGCCATGTCAGCGGCTGCGGCATCCACGATCAAAGCCGCATCGACCTGCATACCACGCCGTTTGATCAGGCCTGGAAGACGATCATCGAGGACACCCAACGCATCCGCCTCTCCGAAACGTGCAGGTTCTGCAAATACCGCTGCATCTGTCCAACCTGCGCGGCGGCCGCCTTCTGCGAAACCGGCGCGATGGACGGAACTCCCGGGTATCTCTGCGCGTACTGCGAGGAATATGCCAGGCTTCTGCTGGCGGAAAGGAGCCGCTTGCGTGAAAGCTGAGACGGCGTATTACCGGATTGGCGGCCTTGTCCTGAAGGTGGACAGCGAGCTGCCGTTCGGGCTGGAAACCGACGACATGCGGGATTTCCGCACCGGCGAGGCGCCCGCAGACTATGTATACCGCTTTCAGCCGTGCAGCGATCTGCAGGAGCTCGTCGGCGAGGCCCGCGTGGTGAACGAATACCCCATGGGCTTTGACCTGCTGGGGAAAAGCGGCACGCACTTCCGCGCGTTTCCCTGGCGCGGAGCGATGTACGATGCCGTCGTCAGCCTGGGCCCGGAGACCGGCGTGATCTCCTATGTGAGCGAGGCCCTGATGGCGGAGCGCAAAGCGGCGGGATTTCTCTTTGCCAATTATCTGGCGCTGGAGCATTTGTTCTATCGCTTCGGCGGCCTGTTTCTGCACAGCGCCCACGTGAATGTGGGCGGTAGGGCGCTGCTCTTCTCCGCGCCCAGCGGCACAGGCAAGAGCACGCAGGCCGGCCTGTGGGAAAAACACGCGGGCAGCGAGGTCATCAATGGCGACCGCACGCTGCTGCGCAAACGGGACGGCGTCTGGCACGCCTATGGCTGCCCGATGTGCGGCACCAGCGGCATCCACAAGCAGGGCTGCGAGCCCATCCACGCCATCGTGATGCTCAGTCAGGGTACGGAGAATACGGTGAAGCGCCTGACGCCGGGCGAGGCGTTTCAGCGCATCTACCCGGAGATCACCGTGCCGCGCTGGAACCGCGAGCTGGTGCTGCGCGCCATGGAGCTGCTCGACGACGTGATGGCCCGGGTGCCGATCTACGCGCTGTCCTGCACCCCGGACGAGCGCGCCGTGACCGCGCTGCGCGGGGCGATCGGGCTGTAAAGGCTTGCGACGGATCGGAATGGCGATATCATGTGAACGAAGCGCAGCGAAAGCAAGCGGCTGCGAAGAAGGAGCAGACAATGAAAACCCATCCGGATTTTATTCTCAGGCAGATCGCGGGCGAGAATATCCTCGTGCCCTGCGGCGAATCGGCCAGGCAACTCAGCGGCCTGATCAACATGAACAGCACCGCGGCGTTCATCTGGCAGAACCTGGACGACGCGAAGAACCTGGACGAGCTGACGGCGCGCCTCATGGATCACTTTGAGATCGACGGGGAGACCGCCCGGCGCGACGTGAACGGGCTGACGGCTGAGCTGATCCTGCTGGGCATCGTGCTCATGGAGGAGGGCGACAAAATGCCGCCGCATCCGATGATCAGGCAGGAGCAGCAGACAGAAGAAAAGAAATGAGCTGTCGGCGCGCGGGAGGTGTTCCTGCGCGCTTTGATCAAAGGGGACACTGTTCAAAACGGGCACGGAACAGCGCCGCGCTGCGAAGCGGTTCGCAGCTGGAGCGGGCACGGCCCGCTTTTTCGGACGGGTCAGGCACCGGAAGCGGCGCGCGCGTGCCCATCGCGCTTGACGAACGCGCGGGAAAAGCGTATGATACAGGATAACGGAGAGAATTCCATCGGACGAAAGGGGCAGCGCGCATGGCGGAAAACCGCGATCAGAGCCAGGAGGTCAAGATCGCCTTTGAATCGCTGAAGATCCTGATCAACAAGTGGTACGAC
>CAMBWJ010000379.1 GCA_945871545.1 uncultured Clostridia bacterium
AGCGCTTGCGCAGCTCCGGATTCTGGGTGGCGATGCCGAAGGGGCAGCTGTCCAGACTGCAGACGCGCATCATGCGGCAGCCCATGGTCACCAGCGGAGCGGTTGCGAAGGCGAATTCCTCCGCGCCCAGCAGCATGGCCACGGCCACGTCGCGGCCGGTCATCAGCTTGCCGTCGGTCTCCAGCGCGACCATCTCGCGCAAGCCGTTCTTGCAAAGCACCTGATGCGCCTCGGCGAGGCCCAGCTCCCAGGGGAGACCCGCGCCGTGGATGGAGGTCAGCGGTGCAGCGCCCGTGCCGCCCTCGCCGCCGGAGATCAGGATCACCTGCGCGCCGGCCTTGGCGACGCCCGAGGCCACCGTGCCCACGCCGGTCTCGGAGACCAGCTTCACGGAGATGCGCGCGTCCCGGTTGGCGCACTTGAGATCGTAGATCAGCTGCGCCAGATCCTCGATGGAGTAGATGTCGTGGTGCGGCGGCGGGGAGATCAGCGAGATACCCGGCGTCGAGCAGCGCGTGCGCGCCACCCACGGCTTCACCTTTGCACCCGGCAGATGGCCGCCCTCGCCGGGCTTCGCGCCCTGGGCCATCTTGATCTGAATTTCGTTTGCGGAGAGCAGGTACTCCTCCGTCACGCCGAAGCGTCCCGAGGCCACCTGCTTGATGGCGGAATTGAGCTTCGTGCCGAAGCGCTCCGGCAGCTCGCCGCCCTCGCCGGTGTTGGACTTGCCGCCGATGTGGTTCATAGCCTCGGCCATGCACTCGTGGGCCTCCTGGGAGAGCGAACCATAGGACATTGCGCCGGTCTTGAAGCGGTGCACGATCTCGCTTGCGGGCTCCACCTCAGAAAGCGGAATCGCCGTGCAGTCCTCGAAGCGGAAGTCCAGCAGCGAACGGATGGTTCGGGAGCCGTCCTTCAGGATGAGGTCGCTATAGCGCTCAAACAGCGCGTAATCGTCGTTCCACACGGCCTGCTGCAGCGTGTGCACCACCTCCGGGGTGTAGAGGTGCTCCTCCGCCAGCTTGCCGGTGCGCAGCCGGTGCAGGCCCACGCTGTCCAGCGTCGGGTCGAGGTCTGCGCCCTCGGTCACAAAGGCGTGATCGTGGTGCCAGCGCACGGCCTCCTCCAGGTGCGCAAGGTTCACGCCGCTCAAACGGCAGGGCGTGTTGGTGAAATACTTGTCCACCAGATCGTGATCGAGGCCGATACACTCGAAGAGCTGCGCGCTCTGGTAGGCCTGAATGGTGGAGACGCCCATCTTGGAGGCAATGTGCAGGATGCCGGCGGTCAGGGCCTTGTTGTAGTTGGCAATCGCCGCGTCCGCGTCCATCTTCAGCGCGCCCTTTTTGCACAGGTCGGCGATGCATGCCTGGGACAGATAGGGGTTCACCGCCCGCGCGCCATAGCCGATCAGCGCGGCCAGCTGGTGGGAGTCCCTCGGCTCACCGCTCTCCAGTATCACGGACACCGCCGTGCGGCGCTTGCTGCGGATCAGGTGCTGCTCCAGTGCGGACACCGCCAGCAGCGAGGGAATCGCCATGTGGTCTTTATCCACGCCGCGATCCGAGAGAATGACCACATTCGCGCCGCCCTCGTAGGCCGCGTCGCAGGCGCGGAACATGCCCTCCACCGCAGCTTCCAGCGAGGTTTCGCGGCCGTAGAGCAGCGAGACGGTCTCCACCTTGAAGCCCGACAGCTCCATCTCACGAATCTGCTCCAGCTCTGCACAGGTGAGGATCGGGGTCTCCAGCTCCAGCACGCGGCAGTTCTCCGCTGTGGGCTCCAGCAGGTTGCCGTCGTCGCCCACATAGACGGAGCAGTCCGTCTTGAGCTTCTCGCGCAGCGCGTCGATGGGCGGGTTGGTCACCTGCGCAAAGCGCTGCTTGAAGTAGGAGGACAGCGGCGGATGCCTGCGGGACAGCGCCGCGATGGGCTCGTCCGCGCCCATGGACGCGATGGGCTCGCCGCCCTTCTCCGCCATGGCCATCAGCACGTCCCGAACGTCCTCGTGGGTAAATCCGAAGGCCTTGCACAGCTGCGTGCGCTCCGAATCCGAATATTCCTTCGCCCGCCGGGCGGGCTGCTTCAGATCGCCCAGAGTGTGCACGCCCTTTCGGAGCCATTCTCCGTAGGGGAGCACTCCAGCATACTCCTTCTTGATCTCCTCCGCCCCGGCAAAGCGCCCGGAGCGCAAATCTGCCATCAGCAGATCTCCCGCGCGCAGCCTCCAGCGGCGCACGATGTTCTCATTCTCCTCGTACAGCACGCCCGCCTCGGAGGACAGGATCAGGCGATTGTCTCTCGTCAGCGTGCAGCGCATGGGGCGCAGGCCGTTGCGATCCAGCGAGGCGCACACCACGTCGCCGTCGGAGTAGAGCACCGCTGCGGGGCCGTCCCAGGGCTCCATCATGGTGGCATAGTAGCGGTACAGATCCTTCCAGGGCGTGTCATAGGACTTGCCCTGCCAGGGCTCCGGCAGCAGCACCATGCCCGCCAGCGGCAGCGGCATGCCGTTCATCGTGAGGAACTCCATGGTGTTGTCCAGCATCATGGAATCCGAGCCGCCCACCTGCACCACGGGATAGACCTTCTCCATGCTTTCCTCCAGCGCATCGGAGTGCATGGTCTCCTCGCGGGCCAGCATGCGGTCGGCGTTTCCGCGGATGGTGTTGATCTCGCCGTTGTGCAGCAGCATCCGATGAGGATGGGCCTTGGGCCAGCTGGGTTCGGTGTTGGTGGAGAAGCGGGAGTGCACCATCGCCAGCGCGGAGGTGTAGTCCGCACTGCGCAGATCGTCGTAGAAGGTGCGCAGCTGGGTCACCAGCATCATGCCCTTGTAGACGATGGTGCGGCTGGACAGGGAGCACACATATGCCCCCGTG
>CAMBWJ010000380.1 GCA_945871545.1 uncultured Clostridia bacterium
CTCACCAGCGTGCTGGGCTACGAGCTCAAGACCGCCGTGGGCACCAGCGTGTTCATTATGACCTTCACGGCGCTGCTGGGTTCACTGAGTCACTTCGCCATCGGCGGCGCGCCGGACGTGTGGGCGCTGGTGTTCTGTGTGCTGAGCACGCTGCTCTGGGCGCGCATCGCGGCCCGCTTCGCCAACAGGGCCAGGCCCGCCACGCTGAACCGTGCCACCGGAGTGGTGCTGGTGGTGCTGGGGGTTGCGATATTGGCAGTAAACTATTTGATTTAAATTCATATGTACAAGAGGAGCTGTCCCGACATGCGGAACAGCTCCTTTTCTGTGCCTCACAGCACCCCGTAGGCCTCGGACATCCGCGCCATGAAGAAGTCGCCCAGGAAGGAAAAGAAATCCTCCACCACCCGGGAATCCATGCGGTTGCGCTGCAGGCGGATCACGATGCTGCGGCGGCAGGGGGGATCGGCGATCTCCAGCAGCTTCATGTCGCCCTGCTGAAGCTTCCCCCAGCTGAACGCCGGCCAGAAGCCCACGCCCATGTGGGCGGCGATCATGTTGCGCACGGTGTCCGGGCTGTCGCTCTCGAAGGTGATGCGGGGCGTGAAGCCGGCCTCGCTGCAGAAGCGGTCGCAGATCTGGCGGAACTGCTTGTTGGCGCTCAGGCTGATGAAGTTGGAATCCCGGAAGTCGTAGAGGGAGACGTAGTTCAGGTTGCGCAGGCGCTCCACGTTGGGCACCGCCAGGTAGATCTTCTCCCGGCAGGTGAAGCAGTTCTCCTGGGCCATGGTCTGGGGCCGCAGGCTGTTCTCGGCCTCGATGCTCACGTCGTACATGTGGGCCTCGTCGCCCAGCAGGAAGCGGAAATTCACCTTCTCGTGCATGCGGCGGTACTCGATGATCGCCTCGGTCACGATCAGCGAGGCCGCCGTTACGTGCAGGCAGATGGTGGTCTGCTCCGGGTCGGCCATCGCCCGCAGCTGCCCCGGCAGCGCGTCCAGGCGCTGCATCAGCGGCTCCAGCTTCTCCTTGAGAAAGCTGCCGTACTCCGTCAGCACGATGTTGCGCCCGCGGGTGGCGAACAGCGGAACCCCCAGCTCCGCCTCCAGCCGCTTGATGGACTGGGACAGCGACGGCTGGGCGATGTGCAGCCGCTCCGCGCTGCGGGTGATGTGCTGGGTGCGGGCCACCTCCAGGAAGTAACGCAATTGCAACAGTTCCATGCATTTCCTCCATACATAGCTTATAGCCTATGATTACGATTCATTTTTGATATTATACATTTCTGAAATTTATGATATACTATCCCACGTAAGAAAGCAAGGGAAAAAACAAAAAGGGAGTAAGAAAAAATGAGCGAAGTACTTGAGTCCATTATGCTGATCTGCTTTGGCCTGTCCTGGCCGGTATCCGTGGTGAAGAACATCAAGGCCCACACCGCAAAGTCCATGAGCCTGCCCTTCATCCTGCTGATCATCACCGGCTACATCGCGGGCATCAGCTCCAAGATCATCAACCACAACTTCAGCTACGTTCTGGTGATCTACTTCTTCAATCTGTTTGTGGTCTCCATGAATGTGGTGGTCTACTTCATCAACCGCAACTACGACCTGCACGGCGGCATGCACACCGGCGCCCATGCCCACAGCCACTGAGGAAGGGAGCAGAGAAGAATGAACGCTGCAATTCTGGAACAGAAGGAAGCCTATCGCGAGGTCAACGCCATCACCGGGAGCGCAGGCTCCGTGATCTTTGGAACCCAGAGCTTCTCCGAGCTGCCGGTGGCGGAGCTGGTGCAGGACTTCGGCCTGAACATCTCCGTGTGCAACCGCAGCGTGGAGGAGGCCACCCTGGACGACGCCTTCGATCTGCTGGACGAGTGCGTGTACGAGCTGCACCCCCACAAGGTGTTCCTGAACTTTGGCGAGACCGACATGGCCCGTCCGGATTTCGATCAGGAGCGCTTCATCGCCGAGTACGAGCAGCTGATTCAGAAGACCCACGAGGGTGGCAAGCGGACGGTGTACATCATCCCCGTGCTCTCCACCAAGCCCGAGGCCGAAAAGCTGAACCTTGCGCTGCGCGCGCTGGCCGAGCGCACCGGCAGCTGCTATGTGGACGTGGCGGATGTGTTCCAGTTTGAAAAGCCCCGCGTGCGCCTGTTCAGCGAGCTGACCCACTACATGCGCGAGGGAAGGATGTCCTTCTCCGAGGCCATGCAGGTGTACGGCTTCTGATTTGATATAAATTGTAAAAAAATGGAACGTCTGGAAAAACCCGGACGTTCCATTTTCTGTCGATTTAAGGTCGTCATTCTGCATTTGGACCGGCCTTCAGCGTCCGCACGGTGGATACGATGGCGATGACGGAGATCACGAAGGTCAGCACGTCGGACACCGGCATGGAGTAGAGCACGCCGTCGAGGCCGAAGAACAGGGGCAGCAGCAGCGCGAAGCCCACGCCGAACACCACCTCACGCACCATGGACAGCAGCGTGGAGAGCATGGCCTTGCCCAGCGACTGCAAATAGATGAAGGTCGCCTTGTTCACGCAGGCCAGGGGCATCAGGCACAGGTAGATGCGGAAGCCGCGCACGGCGAAGGAGGTGTAGTAGGGGCTCTCGTTGGCCGCGCCGAAGATGGAGATCAGTCCGCGGGGGAAGAACTCCACGATCACCAGCGCGATTGCGCCCACGATGAATTCGCAGATCAGCAGCTTCCGGAACAGGGACAGCGCGCGGTCGTTGCGCTTTGCGCCCACGTTGTAGCCGACGATGGGAATGCAGCCCGCGGCCGTGCCGATGGAGATGGAGATGACGATCTGGAAGAACTTCATGACGATGCCGACCACCGCCATGGGGATCTGGGCGTACTGCTCC
>CAMBWJ010000381.1 GCA_945871545.1 uncultured Clostridia bacterium
GTCTGCGCCTGCGGCATGCTCGTCTCCAGCCTGCTGCTGGGAATCCGGGGAATTCGCAGGGGCTATGTGCGCGTGCTGTGCATTTCGCTCCTGCTGGCGGGCGCGGCGATGGTCGTCTTCGGCCTGAAGGAGAACATCTACCTGATCTGCGCCTCGGGCTTCTGCTTCTTTGCCATGCTGCCCTTCGCGAACAACTGCCTGGACTATCTGGTGCGCACGAACATCCCTGCAGAGGTGCAGGGCAGGGCCTGGGGCCTGATCGGCTTCCTCTCGCAGATCGGCTACGTGGTGGCCTATGGCGCGGCGGGCGTGCTGGCGGATGGAATCGCGTCGGCGATGCACATGGGCGTCGGTCGGGGCGCGGCGGCGGTGATCGTACTGGCGGGCGCGCTGCTGGCAATCTCAGCGCTTGCATTGTACCGGATTCGCTCGGTGCGGGAATTGGAAACACAGGCTGCGGAGCAGGCCTGATGCACACATGCGGCGGAGCAAAAGAAACGCTTCGCCGCCATTTTCTGTCCCTCGACGGGCGGATTTGCAAAATACACGGCAAGTGTGTTATAATATGAAATGGAACCCAATAAACGATGAGTATGGGAGGACAAACATGGATCCCAGAGTGCAGAAGCTTGCAGAGACGCTGATTCGCTTTTCCGTTCGCCTGCAGCCGGGCGAGAACATTCTGATTCAGGCCCGGAACGAGGACAGGGAGCTGGTGCGGGCGCTGGTGCGCGAGGCCTATGCGGCGGGCGGACGGCCCTTCGTGTGGCTGGACCGCACGGGCGTGGAGCGGGAGCTGGCGCTGGGCTACACCGAGGAGCAGCTGAAGCTGCGCGCCGAGGTGGACGCACAGCTGATGTCGAAGATGCAGGCCTACATCGGCTACACGGCCGTGGAGAACGATTCGGAGATGAGCGACGTTCCGCCGGAGAAGATGGAGCTGTATTCGCGCATCTACGGCGCGGCGGTGCACGGCAAAATTCGCGTGCCGAACACCCGCTGGTGCGTGCTGCGCTATCCCACGCCGGCGATGGCGCAGGCGGCTTCGATGAGCATGGCCGGCTTCGAGGACTTCTTCTTCGACGTCTGCACGATGGATTATTCCCGCATGGATCGGGCGATGGACCCGCTGAAGGTGCTGATGGAGCACACCGACCGGGTGCGCATCACCGGCCCGGACACGGATCTGCGCTTCTCCATCAAGGGCCTGCCTGCGATCAAGTGCGCGGGCGAGGCCAACATCCCGGACGGGGAGATCTACTCCGCGCCGGTGCGGGACAGCGTAAACGGCGTGATTCACTACAACACGCCCTCCATTCAGGACGGCTTCACCTTTGAGGACGTTCGCCTGACCTTTGAAAACGGCAGGATTGTGAAGGCGGAGGCCAACGACAGCGCGCGCATCAACCGCATCTTCGACATGGACGAGGGCGCACGCTACGTGGGCGAATTTGCCATCGGCGTGAACCCCTACATCACCAGGCCGATGAAGAACACGCTGTTTGATGAGAAGATCATGGGCTCCTTCCATTTCACCCCCGGTGCCAGCTACGAGGACTGCTACAACGGCAACGACTCGGCGCTGCACTGGGATCTGGTGTGCATCCAGACGCCGGAGTGGGGCGGCGGCGAGATGTACTTCGATGACGTGCTCGTGCGCAAGGACGGCCGCTTCGTGCTGCCGGAGCTCGAGTGCCTCAATCCGGAAAATCTGAAGTGAACTGAAGGAGAATACAAGTGGGAAAATCCAATTTCGCAGTCTTTGTGGATCTGGAAAACGCAGGTGGCAAGGCCAGCATGCTGCTCTCGATCATTGAGAAGGTCAAGATCCGGGGCGACATCCTGCTGGGCAAGGTCTACGGCTACACCGACCGCTATTCCGATCTGAAGCAGGTGCTGCTCTCCAACACCTTTCTGGTGGAGCCGTCCCTGCGCTACGGCAAGAACCAGAAGAACAATCTGGACATCAAGCTGGTCATTGACGCCATGGAGGTGGCCTACACCAATCCGCTGATCGACAGCTTCTGCATCGTCTCCGGCGACAGCGACTACACGCCCCTGGTGGGCAAGCTCAAGAGCATGGGCAAGTTTGTGCTGGGCATCTCCCGCTCGGAGGTGGCCTCGGGCATTTTCATCAACGCCTGCAGCGAATTCGTATTCCTGGAGTCCGTGGCGGCGAAGCAGCCCAAGAAGAAGAAGCAGGATGAGCGTCAGGCGGGCGTGGGCGATTTGAACGAGCTGATCGAGCAGGTGGAGACCATCGTGGAGGATCAGGAGCAGCAGCAGATGTACGCCAGCGAGCTCAAGGACACGCTGATGCGCTTGCGCAGCGACTTCAGCGAGCGCAGCTTCGGCTGCTCCACCTTCGGCAAGCTGATCGCGCTGATCGCCTCCAAGTCGGACAAGCTGCGCAGCTGGACGGAGCAGTCCTCGCTGATGATCGGCCTGAACGCCGCCGACGCGGAGCAGAACAAGCTGGACAAGACCAACTGGCTCCCGGCCTTCACCGCCGCGCTGGAGCGCTTCAAAAGCGAGGGCTTCGAGCGCGTGAACCCGTCCATCCTGAAGGCCACCATCCTCAACGACTATCCCGGCTTCGAGGAGCGGCAGATCGGCTTCAAGCGCTTCTCCGACGTGATGAAGGCGCTGGAGAAGGAGGGCCTGCTGGTGGTGGAGATGGACGAGCAGCACACCATGCTGCTGAAGATCTGTTAAAGGAGTGAGGATGGTGAAAAGGGTGCTGATCGCATTGCTCATCGTGCTGGCGCTGCTGATCCTGGTGGTGGGCGGCTACGTGGCCTATCTGTTCATCGATTACCACCGCATTCCCGACAAGCAGGCGCTCACGGCCTCGACCGCCGGGGC
>CAMBWJ010000382.1 GCA_945871545.1 uncultured Clostridia bacterium
CCGCGAAGCGTTGTGCCAGCGGCGGCTCGCCGTCGGCGGGGATGAGGGCATCCCGCCCTACGGAGGGAATGTCCGCTTGGAGGGCGGCACAGAACGAATCCGGGCAGTGTTTTCAAAACCGGACGCAAGAAATTCAGTCCATTCTTGCCGGACTGAATTTCGGGGTCACAGCAAAAGAATCTGAAGGAAAGCAACGCAGAGTCCCTATCCCTCTGATCTATGGGGATAGGGACTCGTTCGCTCAAACGCCGATAGGCATGTGCCGGCGGCGGCTCGCCGCCGATTATTGCTGGGGCACGACCGCCAGGAATTCCATCTCGCCGTCGGTATCGTTGATGACGGTGTGGCTGTGGCCCTTGGGGCAGTAGTGGGCCTGACCGGCGCTGATGCGCGTCTCCTCGCCATCGTAGATCACCTTCGCGCTGCCGGAGAAGCAGTAGATGATCTCGCAGCTGTCCTCGTGGGTGTGCAGGCCGATGCTGGCGCCACTCACCAGGCGGCCGCGCATGATGCGGCACATGGGATCGACGAACATGTGCGCGGCGACGCTCTTCTCGCCGCCCTTGAAGTTGGTCATCACGGTTTCTGGAATGGAATCAAAGTTGAGAATCATGCTTGTTTCCTCCTATGAATTGTTCAGGACAGCAGGATGCGGTCGTTGTCCAGCATCTTGCCCTTGACCTCGCGGTACTTTTGCAGCAGGCCCTCCACGCTCAGGCTGGAGCGCTCCTCGCCGGAGAGATCCAGCACGATCTGGCCGTCGTCCATCATCAGCGTGCGGTTGCCCAGTTCCAGCGCCGAGGCGATGTTGTGGGTGATCATCAGCGTGGTGATGTGCTTCTCCGCCTCGACCTCCTTCGTGATGGCCAGCACCTTCTGCGCCGCCAGCGGGTCCAGGGCGGCGGTGTGCTCGTCCAGCAGCAGGATGTCCGGCGTGACGATGACCGCCATCAGCAGCGTGATCGCCTGCCTCTGTCCGCCGGAGAGCAGGCCCATCTTGGTCTTCATCCGGTCCTCCAGGCCCATGTTCAGGCGCGCGAGGGTGTCCCGGAAGTAGGCGCGGTCGGCGCGGGTGATCGCCGGGCGCAGGCCTTTCTTGGTGCTGGCGTAGGCGATGGCCAGGTTCTGCTCGATGGTCATGTTCGGCGCGGTGCCCATCATCGTGTCCTGGAAGATGCGTCCAATGACCCGCGCGCGGTAGGTTTCGGGCTTGAAGGTCATGTCCTCGCCATTGATGAAGATCTGGCCCTCGTCGGTGAGGAAGGTTCCTGCGATGGCGTTGAACAGCGTGGTCTTGCCCGCGCCGTTGGAGCCGATCACGGTGGCGAAGTCTCCGGGGGCCATGTGCAGCGACAGGCCCTTGAGCACCTTCTTCTCGTTCACTGTGCCGGGTGCGAAGGTCTTGTACACGTTGCGAATGTCAAGCATCCTGCGCACCTCCCTTCGCGGCCTCGCGCATTCTGCGCTGGCGGTTCTTCCGCTCACTCAACCAATTGCGCATCGGCTTGACCGACAGCGCCACCGCAATGATGAACACCGACACGAACTTCAGGAAGTAGGTGGGGAAGAGGTTCGTCTTGATGGCCACGGCGATGATGATGCGGTAGACCACGCTGCCCACGATGGTGGAGATCAGCTGCACCTTGAGCGTCTTCTTCACGCAGACCGTCTCGCCGATGATGACCGACGCGAAGCCGATGACCACCGTGCCGCTGCCCGCCGTCACGTCCGCCGAGCCGATGTACTGGGTGTAGATCGCGCCGGAGAGCGCCACGCAGGCGTTCGCCATCGCCAGGGCGATCCACTTCATCTTCACGGTGGAGATGGAGGTTGCGCGCACCATGGCCTCGTTGTCGCCCGTCGCCCGGATGCACAGGCCCACGTGGGTGGTGAAGAAGAACTCCACCAGCGCCACCACCGCAGCGCAGAGCAGGAAGCCCACGATGATGCGGGATGCGTGCTTGTCCAGCCCCGTGACGTCCTGGAACATGGAGAACAGCGTGGGCGAGCCGAGGATGGAGATGTTCGGCTTGCCGTTGTCCATGATCAGCAGGTTGATGGAGTACAGGCCGGACATGGTCATGATGCCCGCCAGGATTGGCGGAATCTTGGCCTTCGTCTGGAGGAAGGCCGTGATGCAGCCCGCCAGCGCGCCCGCGATCATTGCGACGATCAGCGCGACGCCGGGATGACCCGCGTTGGTCAGCATGGCGCACACCGCCATGCCCAGCGTGATGCTGCCGTCCACCGTCAGATCCGGAACCTTCAGGATGCGGAACGTGATGAATACGCCGAGCACCATCAGACCGTAGACGAGTCCCAGCTCCAGCGCACCCAGGATTTGGTTGGTCATGTGGATTGCTCCTCCAATATCAAGAATGGCGCGGCGACCCGCGCAGTTTTCCCTGAAATCAAGAAAAGCGGGGAGCGAGACTCCCCGTTATTGTACCAGAAATGCCCGCGCAAGGCAAGCCGCAAAATCACAATGGAGGGGGATTTCCCCCTCCACATGGTCGTCAGTTCGCGCGCACGGTGGTCACGTAGGTGGCCTGCGCGGCGTAGTCCTCCGGCAGCTCGATGCCCAGGGCAGCCTGGACGTCGCTGTTGATGACCAGGTTGAACTCGCTGTAACGGCGGCAGGGCATGTCCTCCAGGGCCGTGCCGTTGTACCACTCGACGATCATCTCGCCGGTCATGTTGCCCACGATGGTGTAGTCCACGCCGTAGGAGCAGAGCGCGCCGCCCTTGGTCATCGCGTCCGCAACGCCGTAGACCGGGATGCCCATCTCGGTCAGGGTCTCGCCCAGCTGGTTGAAGTTGGCGGCGATGACGCTGTCCAGCGCGACGTA
>CAMBWJ010000383.1 GCA_945871545.1 uncultured Clostridia bacterium
GCTGCGGTGGCGCAGAACACGGTCTGGAAGATCGCGTAGGCCCACAGCGGAACGCCCGCAGGCAGCACATGGCTGTAATCCTTCATGATCATGGGATCGATCCAGCCGAACAGCGCCGTGCCGGAGCCGAACATGAGGCCGAAGCCCACCAGCCAGAACATCGGCGTGCCGATGCAGAAGTCCATCAGGTTTTTCATCAGGATGTTTCCGGTATTCTTCGCCCGCGTGAAGCCGGCCTCACACATGGAGAAGCCCGCCTGCATGAAGAACACCAGTGCAGCTCCCAGCAGTACCCAAATCGTGTTGACAGAACTGTACGTCATAGTATCCCATCCTTCCCTAAGTCCTATCTATATCAGAAAAAGGGAGCCTCGACCGCCTTACGGCGCTGTCAAGACTCCCTTGTCCTGCCTCTGTGAAGTTGTGTCAGTCCATCAGATCCGCGTCGGTCTCCTCCGCGGCGGCCCTGCCGTCCGCGATGGCGCGCACCACCAGCGACTGGCCCGTGCGCATGTCTCCGGCCGCGTACAGTCCGGGCGCGATGCGGTGACCACGCTCGGTCTCCGGCACGCCCCGGGGCGTGAGCTTCAGCGAGAAGGCCTCCGCAGCCCGGGTTTCGCAGCCCAGGAAGCCCGCCGCAATCAGCAGCAGCTCGCAGGGCAGCTCGCGCTCACTGCCGGACTCCGGCACGAACCGGCCCTCGGCGTTGCGCTGCATGTGTGCGACGATTACGCCGCGAATCGCGCCCGCGTCGTCCGTCAGCACGCGCTGCACGCTGGTCTCAAAGATTCGGGGATCGCCGCCCTGCTTTTCGGCGGCCTCCAGCTGGCCGTAGTCGGTGCGCAGCGTGCGCGGCCATTCGGGCCAGGGGTTGTTCTTCAGGCGCTCCACCGGCGCGGCGGGCATCAGCTCCAGCTCGGTGACCGATGCGCATCCCTGGCGCAGGCAGGTGCCCACGCAATCGTTGCCCGTGTCGCCGCCGCCCACGACGATGACGTGCTTTCCCTCGGCGGTGATCTCCGGTTTCCTGCCATCCATCAGCGCCTTGGTGGCCTCGGTGAGGTAATCCACCGCGAAGTGCACGCCCTGTGCGTCCTCGCCGGGTGCGCCCAGTCCCCTGGGCCGCCTCGCGCCG
This sequence comes from uncultured Clostridia bacterium, assembly GCA_945871545.1. The sequence goes on from CAMBWJ010000383.1 coordinate 1,136, forward strand.
CCGCAGAGCACCACCGCATCGTAGCCCGCAATGGTCTTTTCGTCCGCCTCGGTGTTCAGCAGGAAGGTCACGCCCTCCGCCTCCATCAGGCGGATTCTGCGCGCCACAACCTCCTTGGGCAACTTCATGTTCGGGATGCCGTACTGAAGCAGTCCGCCCGGACGGTCCGCGCGCTCGATGACGGTGACGCTGTGGCCGCGTCGGTTCAAGTAGTCCGCCGCCGCCAGGCCCGAGGGGCCGGAGCCTACCACCGCCACACGCTTTCCCGTGCGCACGGCGGGGATACGGGGCTGAATCAGTCCCCGGCGGAAGCCCTCTTCAATCAGATACAGCTCGTCGTCGCGGGTGGTGACGGAGCCGTGGTCGGCAAGCATGCACGCCTTTTCGCACAGCGCCGGACACACGCGGCCCGTGAATTCGGGGAAGCTGGCCGTCTTGGTCAGGCGGCGGATGGCCTCCTCGACCTCCCCGCGGTAGAGCAGATCGTTCCACTCCGGGATCAGGTTGTGCAGCGGACATCCGTAGTTCGACTGGCAGTAGGGCACGCCGCAGTTCATGCAGCGGGCCGCCTGCTCACGGCGCTGCTCGTCCGTGCACAGGGTGTGCAGGAATTCAAAGTCCTGCATGCGCTCTCTCTCCGGTCGGAAGGGATTTTCACAGCGCTCGTATTCCAGAAAACCTGTCGTCTTTCCCATACGCTCACCTTCCTTCCAGTAGCTTCTTGTATTCGGTGGGGATAATCAGCCTGAACTTGCTCAGGCTTCCCTCAAAGTCATCGAGAATCGCCCTGGCCTTCGGGGAGCCGGTCCACTTCAGGTGGTTCTCCAGGATGCCGCGCAGCTCCTGCGCGCCTTCGCCGGAGACCGCCTCCACGCCGACCATCGCCCGGTTGAGCCGTCCCTCCAGCTCGCCGGTCTCGTCCAGCACGTAGGCCAGTCCGCCGGACATGCCCGCCGCGAAGTTGTCGCCGACGCTGCCCAGGATCACCGCGCGTCCGCCGGTCATGTACTCGCAGCCGTGGTCGCCCACGCCCTCCGCGACGGCGGTCGCACCGGAATTGCGCACGCAGAAGCGCTCGCCCGCGGTGCCCGCGATGTAGACCTCGCCCTTCGTCGCGCCGTAGAGCGCCACGTTGCCGATCAGCGCGTCGCCGCTGTTCCAGCTGCCGTCATCCGGCGGGCAGACGGCGATCGTGCCGCCCGAGAGGCCCTTGCCCAGATAGTCGTTGGCCTCGCCGGTGAGCCGCAACGCCAGATTCTGCGGCAGGAATGCGCCGAAGGACTGTCCGCCGCAGCCCTGCACGTCCAGCGTCCGCTGTGCGGCATGGGGCTGCGCTTTCAGCATGGCCGCGCCCAGCAGGGTGCCGAAGCTGCGGTCGGTGTTGCGCAGCACGGCGTGCTCCTGCGGAAGGGATGCGTCCGCACGGCTGTCCAGCTTGAAATCATAGGCCTTCTGCTTGACGCAGTGGCGGTTCTCGGAAAATGCGGTCAGCTCCGTCAGATCCAGCGGGCTTTCGTCCTTGATCTTCAAGAGGTCGGCACGGCCCACCAGCTCGTCCACGGTATGTGCGCCCAGCTTTGCCATGATGCTCCGCAGCTGCTCGGCCACGAAGAACATGAAGCGTTCCACGTACTCCGGCTTGCCGATGAAGCGCTTGCGCAGCTCCGGATTCTGGGTGGCGATGCCGAAGGGGCAGCTGTCCAG
>CAMBWJ010000384.1 GCA_945871545.1 uncultured Clostridia bacterium
GATACGTTCGTTTGGCCGCGGCTGCCGGGAAATCATCAGGGAAAACAGTAAGGTGGTGAAGCAACACCGTGTTCAGAAACAACAATCTGCGAAGCCGCATCACCTTTTCGCTGCTTCTGGTGATGATCCCGATCCTGCTTTCTTCTGTCTTTCTGTTCGTTTTCCACAACGAGCGCAGCATACAGTACATCAACGCTGCCTTCCAGCAGAACTTTCTTTATGTGACCGAGAACGTTTCCGCCCTCCTGAACCGCCTGGATTACGCTGTGCAGACCGCCTTCGCTCTGGAGCAGGAGGTGGAAACGGATGGCTCGGGCAACATCAATATCCCGTATGAGGGCAAATTCTGCGCCAGGCTGGATGCTCTGGAGCAGAGGATCGTCCCCGAGGTCACGGTGCTGTTCTATGCCAAGGGCGACAACCAGATTTATTCCTCTCAGGGGAAAATGCTGTACGGCGAGTACGAGCACCAAAACCTGCAGGACTTCAACCTCTCCCTCTCCGCCTTCTTTACCAGCCTCAACCGCGTGGCCATGCCGACGCTGATTCCGCTTATTTCCGATCGGGATCCCGGCAGGCTGAGCGGTCTGGCCTATGCCGTTCCCTTTCCCGGCGGCACCAACACCAAAGGGCTGCTGGTGTTTGTGCTCTCCAGTGAGGTCATTGACGCGGAATTCCAGAACTGTCTGGGGGAATATACAGGCAGGCTGTATCTCTACGACAACATGTACAGACTGCTTTATGACAACGGCGGCGCAGATTACCTGCCCTCCAATCAGGTCCTTCGGGTGCGCGGCACAGGCATTATGTCCATGAGCTGGGAGGGGCAGGAGCTCATCCTGATGCGGACCATCGACAGCGATCAGGGGCTGTATTGGGTCTGGGTTACGCCCCGGGACGTGTTTTATGCCTCCATGAAATCCTCCCAGCAGCTGATGCTTGCCCTGATCTGTGCGCTGCTGCTTCTGACGCTGGCGCTGATTCTCTGGATTGCCTTTTTCAATTACAAGCCCATTCAGGACCTGATGCTGTACATCACCGGTCAGGACCGGGCTGCGTATGACGAAAACGAGCTTGAACTGATTCGCAATGCCTACGACCAGTCGTTGAACGAGGCGGAGGAGCTGGCCTCCCGCTTGAGCGAAATGACGCCTCTGGTGGCGCAGCAGTTCATTCGTCAGCTGGTTTTCGGCCGGCTGAACGGAGAGGAAGAGTTTGAGGCGCTGGCCGGACGGGCGGATATGGATTTCAGCCACCGCTGGAATGTGGCGCTCTACCTGTCCTTTCCCGGTCGGGAAAAGGACAGCCAGCTGGAGCAGGCCATGCTGGTCGCTTCGCGATTTGCGCTGGCCGGTGTGTTCATCGCCATCGGCGATCTGCCCCAGGAGAACGCATTGTGCGTTCTGCTGAATTTTGACGCCGAGCCCGAGGAGACATACGGGACCGTTCATCGTCATGCCGGTCAGCTGCGCGACTACATGGCGCAGTGCGGCGTGCCGCCGGAGATCATCGGCATTGGAAACGCCTATGCGGAGCCATTGAAAATCAATGAGTCCTTTGCGGAAGCCTGCGCTGCTGTGCAGCTGGCGCCCATTCGCCAGCCTCTGTGGCACTATGTCGACCATGTGGACGATATGGAGCAGGATGAAGGCTTCCACGGGCTCTCCCCGCTTTCGGTTTCCCTGTTTGCGGAGGGGTTGCACCGCGGCGACAAAGCCACGGCGCTTCGCGCGCTTCACGACATGATTCAGCAAATCACCCAAATCACCCATTCGATGGCGTTCTTCCGCTTTTGCAGTTCAGAGCTTCTCACCACCATTCTGCATCAGGCGGAGAGCCTGCATCTGCCCGTTTCCGGCTCCCGCATCCGGAAGCTGATTCTCCTTTCCAACCCGGACGATTTTTCTCGGGACGTTGTCGTGCTGGTGGAAGAGCTTTGCGACACCATGCTGCAGCGAATCAATGAGAATGACCAAAAACTCAAACAGGACTTGCTGAGCTACATCCTTGCGAATTTCAAGCGCGCCGATCTTTCCATTCAGACTGTAGCCGATGAAACCGGCATTCTCAAGGCTCAGATTTCCGTTCTTGTCAAGGAAGCCACGGGACATGGGTTTGTGCAGTATGTTTCGTATTTGCGGCACAACGAGTTCAAGCGCCTGCTGATTCAGACCGACAGCACCATCCGCGATTTGGTGCTGCAGGTCGGCTATTGTGACGTTCCGAACTTCCTGCGCAAGTTCAAGTCCATTGAAGGCATCACGCCCAGTCAGTACCGTCAGCTTCAAAGGAAATAGCGGGCGCACACGAAAAGCAATCTGACCAAGAAAAATCCCTCGATCCCCGAACGAAACGCTGTGAGCAGCGGTTTATTCGGAATCGAGAGATTTTCATTGTATTTGCGGAATGAATCAAACCGGATACAGCGGAAGCCGTCGGGCGAATGAGGACCCGGCGCTCCAAGGAAAACCCGGCTTAATCAAGCGTCTCCGGTGCGTCGCCGAAGTCCGGCACGTCGATGGGCTCGCCGCCGCGCAGCGCGGATTCGTGCGCCAGCAGGCCCGGAATGGTGTACCGGGCGGCCTTCCACGCGTTGACCGTGGGCATCCTGCCGTAATACGCCGCCGTCACAAAGTCGTCAATCAGCAGCTGGTGGGAGGCCATGTGTCCATTGGGCTGATTCTCATAGCTCGCAGGCAGGGTCCTGCGGCGCTCGTCGTGCTGGGGGGAATACATGTCCCACTGCCACTCGTGGTTCGCCACCCTGTTGACGAAGTCCGCTTCCCCGCGGTTCGCCTCCATCTCCCGGGGATTCACCTGATC
>CAMBWJ010000385.1 GCA_945871545.1 uncultured Clostridia bacterium
AGCAGGCCAACGAGTACTCCACGCAGATGCTGGATCAGGTGCGCACAAACATCGACGCCTCGGTGCGCACGGTGGACCGCATGATGGAATACCTGTTCCGCAACGAGGACGTGATCGCCTATCTGCGGCTGGGGAGCTTCTACAACCCGGAGCGCATCTCTCTGGAGACGGCGGTGCGCATGCAGATGCGCATGTACATGGACATCAATTCAGAGCTGCTGGGCGGGCTGCTGATCGCGGGGGAAAACGGGCTGTACGCCTCCAACGAGCTCTACCGCGTCACCAGCGACCCCCTCAACGAAGACGGCTGGTACCGCCGCGCGGTGGAGGCCGGGGGTGAGCGGGTGCTGATCTCCCGCCCCATCGGACGCAACATCCGCAACTACCGCAACTATTCCGCCAACGACATCGTATCCGTGGTGCGCGCGGTACACGATCCCGAAAGCGGCGCGCTGCTGGGCGTGCTCTGCGCGGACATCCGCACGGACGCCATCGAGGAGCACATCCGGGACGTCACCCTGGGCAAGAGCGGCTACGTGTTCGTGCAGGACGGAAGCGGCGAGATCGTCTACGCCCCCGTGAACGAGACGGTGTACCGCATCCGCCCGGAGTGGGTCAGCGCGGCCCCGGGCATCCACACCATCGGCGGCGAGCGCTACCAGCTGCTGCTGGCCCACTCCGAGATCACCGGCTGGGGCACCGTAGGCGTGTTCCGCATGGGCGAAACCCTGCAGCCGGTGCTGGCGCTTCGCAGGTACACCATCGTGGTGGCCGTGGTGGCGATCCTGCTTGCCACGGCCATGTCGCTGAGCTTCTCCGCATCCTTCACCGGCCCGATCAGCAAGCTGCGGCGGCTGATGGGCGAGGCGGAGCGCGGCAATCTGGACGTGGAATTTGACGCCGAGCGCTACACAGGCGAGATTCACCAGCTGGGAGGCAGCTTCAACCGCATGATGGACAACATCCGCGATCTGCTGAACCTGGTGTACCGGGAGCAGCAGGAGAAGCGCGAGGCCGAGATCCGCACCCTTCAGGCGCAGATCAAGCCCCACTTCCTCTACAACACCCTGGACACCATCCGCTGGATGGCGGAGGAGCACGAGGCCTACGAGATCGTGCGGCTGGTGAGCGCGCTGACCCGCCTGTTCCGCATCAGCCTGAGCCGGGGCCGGGAGATCATTTCGCTTGCGGACGAGACGGATCACGTGCGCAGCTACCTCTACATCCAGAAGGTTCGATACGAGGACAAGCTGAACTACGAAATCGACGTGCCGGAGGAGCTGCTTGCGCTGCGGGTGAACAAGCTGATTTTGCAGCCGCTGGTGGAGAACGCCATCTACCACGGCATCAAGCAGAAGCGCGGCGCGGGGCACATCCTGGTACAGGCGCGCCGGGAGGAGGACAAACTCATCCTGCGGGTGGAGGACGACGGCGCGGGCATGACCCAGGAGAAGTGCGATCTGCTCAACGCCGAGCTGAGCCGCCCCGCGGGCATGGAGTACGACCACGGCTACGGCATCTTCAACGTCAACGACCGCATCCGCCTGTCCTACGGCAAGGACTACGGCCTGCGGTACGAGATCAATGCAAGCGGCGGCATCACGGTGATCCTGACCTGTCCGGCGGTATTCCGGGAGGACGCAGGCGAAGATGCGGAGGAATAGGAGGTACGGGCGATGGAACGGTGGAAGATCCTGATTGCGGACGACGAGCCCAAGATTCGCCGCGGTCTGCACGCGCAGATCGACCGGCTGAGCCTGCCCTGCGAGGTCTGCGCGGAGGCCGAGGACGGGGAGATCGCGCTGGAGGCGGCGGAGCGACTCCGGCCGGACATCCTTCTGGTGGACATCAACATGCCCTTCGTCAACGGTCTGGACTTCATTCAGGCGCTGCGGCGCACCCGGGCCGACGCGCGGGTGATCCTGATCACCGGCTACGAGGAATTTGAGTACGCCCGGCGGGCGCTGGAGCTGGACGTGCACGCCTACCTGCTCAAGCCCATCGACGTGGGCGAACTGCGCCGCGCCGTGGAGACGGCCATCGATCAGCTGGAGGTCAGCCGCCAGCGCAACCGCCACTTCGAGTGGGCCATCGCGCAGATCGGCAACCGTCGGGAGTTTTTGCGGGAGGAATTTCTGCGCGACGCGGTGTCCGGGCGGCTGGAGGCGGACGAGATCCGGGAGTTCCGGGTGTACTTCGACTTCCCTGAGCCGGAGCGGATGATGCTGATGCTCATCAGCGCCCACAGCAGCGCCGCCGGGGAGAAGCCCTGGCAGCACACCCTGCGCCAGTACGCGCTGCAGGACGCGCTCCAGGAGGGGCCGGAGGGCATGCGCTACCGCTGCCTGTTCTCCGACGACCGGGGCAACGTGCTGCTGCTCTACGATGCGCCGCCGGAGCTGGACGCGAGGCTAACCGAGGCCGTGCGCGCCGCCCTCGGCGGGGAGCTGGGCCTGACGGTGCGGCTGGAGACGGAGCCCGTAACGAGCCTCACGCGCATCGCCGAGGCCTACGACAGCGCCATGGAGCGCATGCTCAGCAGCGCACAGCTCTCCCCCATCGTGGAGGGCGCGAAGACGTACATCACAGCCCACCACGCCGATCCCGATCTGAGCCTGATGGAGGTGGCGGAGGCGCTCAACGCCCACCCCGCCTACCTGAGCCGCACGATGAAGCAGGAGCTGGGCATGCCCTTTGCCAAGTATCTGACCAACGTGCGCATCGGCAAGGCGGTGCAGCTGATGCGCGACCCCAGCATCCGCATCTGGAAGGTGGCGGAGATGGTGGGCTACAGCGGCGGCAACTACTTCAGCGCGGCCT
>CAMBWJ010000386.1 GCA_945871545.1 uncultured Clostridia bacterium
GTCAGATTCGCGCGGCCATCGTGCAGCTGCCCCACATCTCGAATTTTACCGATTTCAGCCTGCTGGCGGGGGAGCCGGACGTCTCCGTGGTCTATGCCAGCCGCCCGTCGGAATTGAAGGATGCGGACATCATCCTGCTGCCGGGCACGAAGAACACCATCGAGGATCTGAACTGGCTGAAGCAGCGGGGTCTGGCCGACGAGATCGTGCGCCACGCGCGCAGCGGCGGCATGGTGATCGGCATCTGCGGCGGCTACCAGATGCTGGGCGAGACGCTGCGCGATCCCCTGCACACCGAGTCCCGCATCCCGGAGATGGCGGGTCTGGGGCTTCTGAACTTCGACGTGTGCTTCAACGCCGAGAAGCGCACGGTGCAGGCCCACGGCGCGATCCAGTGCGAATCCGGCTGGCTGTGTGAGCACAATGATCTCATGCTGGACGGCTACGAGATTCACGCCGGCGAGAATACCTTCGGCCCCGGCTGCGTGCCCTTCCTCTACCTGAACGGACGCGCGGAGCCGGACGGCGTGACCAACGCACAGGGCAACGTGCTGGGCAGCTACCTCCACGGCATCTTCGACACCGGCGCGTTCTGGCGGGCGGTGGTCAACCACCTGCGCGCAGAGAAGGGTCTGGATGCAAACACCAGCGACGTGCTCACCATGGAGCAGTTCCGCGACCGGGAGTTCGACCGCATGGCCGCCATCGTGCGGCAGAACCTGGACATGGACGCGGTGTACAAAATCATTCGGGGCGAGGACGTGCCCTGCGGGCGGTGGGCGGATGAATAGAGCACTTCCCCGGCTGCTGATCGCCGGGACCGGCAGCGGCTGCGGCAAGACCACGCTGGTCTGTGCCATCCTGCAGGCGCTCAAGAACCGCGGCTGCGCGGTCGCGTCCTTCAAGTGCGGCCCGGATTACATCGACCCCATGTTCCACAGCGAGGTCATCGGCGCGCCCAGCGCCAACATCGACCTGTTCTTTTCGGGCGAAGCTACCGCGCGCACGCTCTTCGCCCGGCACGCCGCCGAACTGAACCTTATCGAGGGCGTGATGGGCTACTACGACGGCCTGTCCATGGACGACCCCCGATCCTCCGCATGGGACGTGGCCCGCACCCTGGAAGCCCCGGCGGTGCTGGTGGTGAACGTGCGCGGCATGGCGCTGTCCGCCGCTGCCGTGGTAAAGGGCTATCAGGCGCTACGCAGTCCGAGCAACATCGCGGGCGTGATTCTCAACCGCGCCACAGCGATGAGCTATCCGGGGCTGAAAAAGGCCGTCGAGCGCGAGTGCGGAATCCCCGTATTCGGCTACCTGCCCGCCTGCCCGGAGTGCGCGCTGGAGAGCCGCCATCTGGGGCTGGTCACCGCGCAGGAGGTGGAGAACCTGCACGAAAAGCTGCAAATCCTCGCACAGCGCGCGGAGGAGAGCATCGATCTGGACGGCCTGATCGAGCTGATGCGCGCCCAGCCGCCGCTGGAGGTGACGGAGCAGCGCTTCTCCCCCCTCGGCAATGTGCGCGTCGCCGTGGCGAAGGACAAGGCCTTCTGCTTCTACTACCGAGACAACCTGGAGCTCTTGCAGGAGCTGGGCGCGGAGCTGATCGAGTTCAGTCCCTTGACGGACGCTGTGCTCCCGGACTGCGACGGACTGATCCTGGGCGGCGGCTATCCGGAGCTGTACGCGCGTCAACTGAGCGAGAATGCGACCATGCGGGAGAGCGTCCGCAGGGCCGTGCAGGAAGGCCTTCCCACCATCGCGGAGTGCGGCGGCTTCATGTACCTGACCGAGCGCATCGCTGATTTCCCCATGGTGGGCGCGATCCCCGCGTGCTGCCGGGATACGAAGAAGCTTTCGCGCTTCGGCTATGCCACGGTGACGGCGGATGTGGAGAGCCTGCTGTTTTCGGCAGGAGATTTACTTCGCGGCCACGAATTTCACTACTGGGATGCGGACCGTCCGGGCGACGGCCTGACGGCGCGCAAGGAATCGGGCAGATCGTGGCGCTGCGGCTGGACGAATGAAACCCTCTACGCGGGCTATCCCCACCTGTACCTGCACAGCAATCCGCGCTGCGCGCAGCGCTTCATACAAAAATGTCTGGAAAGGAAGATGCGGCATGAAGCCGATGGAAATTGAGAGAAGAAGCTTCGAGATCATCACCCAGGAGCTGGGGGATCGGAAGCTCGACCCCGAATTCGAGCTGGTGGTCAAGCGCGTGATTCACACCACGGCGGACTTCGACTACTATGAGAACCTGTGCTTCTCGGAGCACGCCGTGCTGCGCATGATGGACGCCATCCGCACGGGCTGCGACGTGATCACCGACACCACCATGGCCCAGTCGGGCATCAACAAGAAGCTGCTGGCACAGTTCGGCGGACAGGCGCGCTGCTTCATCGGCGACGAGGACGTTGCCGAGGAGGCCAGGGCGCGCGGCGTGACGCGCTCGCTTGTGTCCATGGAGAAGGCCGCACGGCTGGGTAAGCCGCTGATCTTCGCCATCGGCAACGCCCCCACGGCGCTGTTCTCCATCTGCGACCTGATGCGCGCGGGCAAGCTTGCGCCGGAGATGATCATCGGCGTGCCGGTGGGCTTTGTGAACGTCGTCGAGGCCAAGGAGGAAGTGATGCGCACCGCGCAGCACTACATCGTGGCCCGGGGCCGCAAGGGCGGCAGCAACGTGGCCGCCGCCATCGTCAACGCAGTTCTCTACCAACTGATTCAGCGGGAGGAATAAACTATGGTACACTTTGTCGGCGCCGGCTGCGGCGCAGCCGATCTGATCACCCTGCGCGGCGCAAGGCTGCT
>CAMBWJ010000387.1 GCA_945871545.1 uncultured Clostridia bacterium
TAGCGGTTCCACTGATAGTCGAAGGTGCGGTTCATGTCGATGCCGCTGTTGCGCGGATCGTCGCCCAGAATGCCGTTGCCGTCCCAGTCCGGGCTCTCCATGCCGAAGCTCGGGGTGCGCCACGGGTCGATCTCGGGCACCTCATCGGCGGTACCGCGATAGAGCGTGGCGATGTAGCCGTCGCCGTCAATGTCGGTGTAGGGATCGGAGAAGGCCGTGCCGTCGCCGTTCAGATCGCGGGGGCGCATGTTCTGACGGGTGTTGTACACGAAGGACTGCTCGTAGCCGTCGGGATTGATCACCGGCACGACGTAAACCACGTAGTTGTCCAGAATGGCCTGCACCTGCTCGGATGCGGACTCGGTAGCCATCCACCATGCGAAGTACATCGCGCTGGACGCGGACTCGCGCTCGCCGCCGTGAATGTTCGCCACCACTGCGATGCCGGTCTTGTCCGCCTTGTCAATCGACGGGTTGGTCAGCTCCATGCACCACAGCGTGCGCTCCTGATAGGTGGTTCCGATGGGATAGAGCTGGGCAACGTCCGGATAGGTCTCCGCAATCGTCTCAAGCTGGGCTTCCAGCTCCGCGTAGGTGTAGCGGGCGTTCCAGTCAATCGCCGCCAGATCCACCGCCTCGGCAAGTCCCGTGGAGGCGATCAGCATCGCGGCAAGCACAAACAGGGCAATCACTTTCATCCAATTTGCTTTCATGTTCGTTTCCCTCGCTTTATTGATTTAGCACTTTAGTTTGGTAATTTGCAAATACATCATACATCCGCTTTTGTGAAGATTCAAGCACCTCCGCGAAACTTAACAAAATGAAGTGTTACAATCCCTCCGACACGGCTGCGCCGTGCCACCTCCCTTTACACAAGGGAGGCTTGATGCGGGCGTGGATGATGTAAAAGGAGCAGGGCATAACAAAGGAGCCGTCTCAAAACGAAATCGCTTTGAGACAGCTCCACATGCGGAACTTTCAGTTTTTCATCTTCCCGGCGAGCTCCTTCACGCCCTTGCCCACCAGGGAGAGCGCGTGGGGCGCGGTGAGGATGCGCTGCATCAGCTCGTTGGTGGAATCGAAGTCGATGGCGTTGACGCGGTCGATGACCTCGTTCTCGGTGCGGGTCTCGTTGAGCAGCAGCATGCGGCGGCCGTTGGACTGCATGCGGGAGGAGGTGGACTCGCTGCCCATGATGAAGCTGGCCTTGAGCTGCTCGCGGGCCATGTCAAACTCCGCGCGGGTCAGACCGCCCTCGGCGATTTTGCGGGTCTCCTCGAGGATCTGGTCATAGACCTCCACGGCGGTGTCGGGGTTGGTGGCGGCGTACACGGACAGCATGCCGCAGTCGGTGTAGGCGTTGGGATAGCTGTACACGGTGTAGGCCATGCCGCTCTCCTCGCGAATCTTCTGGAACAGGCGGGAGGACATGGCTCCGCCGTAGACGCTGTTGAACAGGGACAGCTCGTAGCTGCGCTCGTCGCCAATGGCCAGGCCCGGGAAGCCCAGGCAGATGTGCACCTGCTCGATCTCCTTCTCCTTGGTGATGACTGTGGGCGGCATGGGATGGGTGACGCAGTTCACCTCGCGCAGTCCATCCTGCGTCCACGCGCCCAGATGCTTCTCCAGCAGCTCCTGCACCTGCGCCCAGTCGTAGTTGCCCGCGATGGAGAACACGCAGTTCTGGGGCCGGTAGCGGGCGCTCCAGTAGTTCACCAGATCCTGCCGGGCGTAGCCGGAGATGCGCTCCGAGCTTCCCAGGATCGGGCGGGCGATGGGCTGGTCGCCGTAGTAGGCCAGCATCAGCAGCTCGTGCACCAGGTCCTCCGGGGTGTCCTCGGACATGGAGATCTCCTCCAGCACCACGCCCTTCTCCTTCTCCATCTCCCTGGCGTCGAAGCTGGGATGCACCGCCAGGTCGCAGACCACGTCCATGGCCAATGGCAGGTGCTCGTCCACGGTCTTGGCGTAGAAGCAGGTGCACTCCTTGGAGGTGAAGGCGTTCAGTTGACCGCCGACCGCGTCCATCTCCTCGGCGATCTGCCGGGCCGTGCGCTTCTCGGTGCCCTTGAACACCATGTGCTCCAGAAAGTGGCTCAGACCGGCCTCGGCGGGCGTTTCGTGCTGCGAACCGGTGCCGACCCACAGGCCCACGGACGCGCTGCGGAAGTGGGGAATGCGCTCCCCGATCACACGCAGGCCGTTGGGCATCGTCATCAAATCAAAAGGCATAATTTCTCCTCATTCAAACAAACGGGCGCATTTCCTCGCCCGAAACATCCAGCTATGATTTGGGATTGGACACACAGTAAAGTGTATCCAATCCCATGCATTCTATGAATTCGTCTTAGTCGCGATCGCGCCTGCGTCCGCCACGGTCGCCGCCGCGGCCACCACGATCACCGTCGCGGCGCGGGGGACGGCGCACCGGCATGGATTCGTCCTCGTAGACGATGTCCGTGCGCAGCAGGTTGATGCGGCCCTGGGAGTCGATCTCCGCGATCTTGCAGGGAATCTCGTCGCCGATGTTCATCACATCCTCGACCTTCTCCACGCGCTCGTTGGCCATCTTGGAGATGTGCAGCATGCCGTCCTTGCCCGGAGCGTACTCGATGAACGCGCCGAAGGACATGATGCGCACGACCTTGCCCAGGAAGGTGTCGCCCACCTGCGGATCCTTGGCGATGCCCTCGATGATCTGACGGGCGCGGCGGGCGGCCTCGGCGTCCTCGGTGGCGATGAACACGCTGCCGTCGTCCTCGATGTCGATCTTCACGCCGGTCTCCTCGATGATCTTGTTGATCATCT
>CAMBWJ010000388.1 GCA_945871545.1 uncultured Clostridia bacterium
TGCCCTCGTTGCCGGCTGCTGCGCCGCCGAAGATGTAGGTCGCGCCTGCGGCGGCCTGCTGCTTGGCGTACTCAAAGGGCAGCGCGGTGTCGGTGTAGCTGTTGGTATAGTTGAAGATGAACTGCGCATCGGGGTTCACGCTGCGAACGCCCTCGCAGAAGCCCCAGCGATACTTGAAGGATCCGCCGCCCTCGAAGCAGCCGATGTAGCCGAACAGTTCGCTCTCCGGGAAGGCCAGACCGGCCATGACGCCCATCAGATAGGCGGCCTGCTCCTCATTGTAGGAGATGGACATGACGTTCTCGTTGCCGGCGTCGGTGTCAATAACCGCGTAGCTGCACGCATCCGGATAATCGGTGGCCATTTCGTTGGCCAGCTCGCCGGACTGCCAGCCCACGCCGATGATGAGGTCGTAGCCCTCTGCCACGGCGGCGCGGTAGTTGGACTGCCACTCGTCGGTGTCAGAGCACTCCATCAGGCTCAGGGTGTAGCCGTAGGTCTCCTGCAGCTCCTTGGCCATATCCACGGCCTGGGTCAGGAACATGTTGGTGCCGACGGGGTCGCAGATGACGGCGACCTTCTCGCCCTCCGCCATCGCGGAGGAAGCCAGAGAAAGAACCAGGGCAAGCACGATCAGGAAAGATGCCAGTTTCTTCATGATACTGTAGCTCCTTTTGAAAAGGTATTTATTCAAAGCCGCACGGCTTCAAATGCAATATGATCCGAACATTTCAATTGGAAAAACCACAACTATTCGTATTTATCTTAGCATAGCGTGCACGGAATGTCCAGTTATAATTTCGTTGAGCCTTCATATTTTCGTGTTTTTGCACAGGGAACCAACGTTTGCGGCGTTGACGCGGGCGGAGACGGCGTGTTACACTGTACAGGATAGAATAAACAGAAATTGCCCGCCGCGCGCGGGCATGCGGGAGGAACGCCATGAGCTATACCTACGAATATTTCCAGAAATCCGCCGACTATGTCAAGAGCATCGTCCCCTACACGCCGGAGGTGGCCCTCGTGCTGGGCTCCTGCCTGGGCCCGTTTGCGGACACCATCGAGGATCCCATCGTCATCGACTACAAGGACATCCCGAACTTCCTGATCTCCACCGTCGATTCCCACGCGGGCAAGCTGATCTTCGGCACGGTTGCGGGCAAAAAGGTGGTCTGCATGTCCGGCCGCTTCCACTCCTACGAGGGCTACGATTTTGAGCAGCTGGTGATCCCGGTGCGCCTGTTCAAGCTGCTGGGCGTGAAGGCCACCATCCTGACCAACGCCGCCGGCGCGGTGAACGAGTCCTACCGCCCGGGCGACATCATGATCGTCAAGGATCACATCAAGCTGGCCGGTCACAGCCCGCTGCGCGGCCCCAACGTGGACGAATTCGGCCCCCGCTTCTTCGACGTGACCAACATGTACACCCCCGCGCTGCGAAAGCTTGCGAAGGACTGCGCCGAGGGCATCGACCTGCGGGTTCACGAGGGCGTGTACTACTTCTTCACCGGCCCCCAGTTTGAGACCCCCGCCGAGATCCGCGCGGTGCGCATCCTGGGTGCGGACGCAGTGGGCATGTCCACCGTCACCGAGGCCCTGACCGCAGCCCACTGCGGCATGCCGCTGATGTGCCTGAGCGTGATGACCAACATGGCCGCAGGCGTGCTGGACCGCCCGCTGACCAACGACGAGGTGGACGAGACCGCCAAGACCATCGCCACCCGCTTCAGCGCGTACGTGACGAAGATCATCGGCCGCATCGGGGAGGTCGAGCTGTGAAGCGACTGTTTGTAAACGCCGGAATTCTGGCCTGGAAAAACGATTCCTTCTACTATATTGAAAACGGCTGTCTGGGCGTGGACGGCGACACGATCTGCTACATCGGTGCGGACCGCCCGGTAGAGGACTACGACGACGTGCGCGACATGACGGGCCGTCTGCTGATGCCCGGCCTGATCAACTGCCACTGCCACAACGGCATGACCCTGCTGCGCGGCGTGGGCAGCGACCTGCCGCTGCAGGAGTGGCTGTTCGACAAGATGATCCCGGTGGAGGATCGCATGACCGCCGAGGACATTGCCGCGGGCAACGAACTGGCCATGATGGAGCTGATCGCCTCGGGCGTGACCTCCTTCAGTGATATGTACATGGAGGCCCAGACCGCCATCGCATCCAACGAGCGCATCGGCATGAAGATGAACGTCTGCCGCGTGGTGCAGAGCTTCGACCCCAACGAGCGCGTGGAGGACTGCTTCCGCATCCCCGAGTCCATCGCTCTGTTTGAGAAGTACAACGGCGCGCAGAACGGCCGCGTGCGCATCGACTTCGCCGTGCACGCAGAGTACACCGCCACCACCCACATCATCCGCGCCTACGCCGACCGCTGCCGCCCCTACATCGAGAAGGGCGCACGGATGCAGGTTCACCTGTCCGAGACCCAGAAGGAGCACCGGGAGTGCATCGAGCGCCACGGCATGACCCCGGCGGAGTGGTTCCTCGACACGGGTATCTTCGACGTGCCCACGGGAGCGGCCCACTGCGTGGCCGTCACGCCCCGGGACATGGAGATTCTGAAGGAGAAGGGTGTGAGCCCCATCCACAACCCCACCAGCAACCTGAAGCTGGGCAGCGGCTTCGCGCCCATCCCCGAGATGCTGGACATGGGCATCAACGTGGCCCTGGGCACCGACGGCGCAGCCAGCAACAACAACCTGAACATGTTCGAGGAGATGCATCTGGCGGCGATCATGCACAACGGCTACCGCAACGACGCGGTGATCATGAAGCCGGA
>CAMBWJ010000389.1 GCA_945871545.1 uncultured Clostridia bacterium
GATGCTCGGAGAAGCAGTTCAGATTCAGGCAGTCGTTCCAGTCGGCGCGGCCGATCAGCGGAAGTCCATGGGGTCCCAGATGGTCGCGGGTGTAGTTGAAGCTGCGGCGCAGGTGCTCCATCAGCGGCTGCGCTGCAGACATGTCGCAGTCGAAGGCCACCGGTTCGTCCAGAATCGAGTAGTCGCCCGTCTCGCCCAGATAGGCGTACACGGCAGCAATCAGCCACAGCGGGTCATCGTTGAAGCCGGAGCCGATGTCCATGTTGCCCTTTTTCGTCAGCGGCTGGTACTGGTGGTAGGCGCTGCCGTCCGGGAACTGGGTGGCCGCAATGTCCAGTATGCGCTCCCGGGCGCGCTCGGGGATCATGTGCACGAAGCCCAGCAGATCCTGACAGGAATCCCGGAAGCCCATGCCCCGGCCCATGCCGCTCTCAAAGTAGCTGGCGCTGCGGCTCATGTTGAAGGTGACCATGCACTGGTACTGGTTCCAGGTGTTCACCATGCGGTTGAGCGTTTCATCCGCCGAATCCAGCGCATAGCCGTCCAGCAGCTCGCTCCAGAACGCGCCGAGCCGTTCCCATGCGGCGTCAAAGTCCGCATCATTCCTGTAGCGCTCCATCATGGCCACGGCGGGCCGCTTGTTGATCACGCCCGGAGAGATGAACTTCTCCGCTGCGGGCAGCTCCGCATAGCCCAGTCCCAGAATGAAGCTGTCCTCGCTGCCGGGCGCGAGGCACAGGTTCATCTGCATCGCGCCCACCGGCGCCCAGCCGTGGGCGACGCTTCCAGTGCAGCCGCCGCCCAGAACCGCCGCGGGCCTGGCCGGGCCGCCGTACACGCCGCAGAAGGCGTCGCGGCTGGTATCGAAGCCGTCGAAGGGGCGGTTTGCCCAGAGGAAGGCGTAGTGATCCCGGCGCTCCCGGTATTCGGTCTTGTGATAGATCACGTTTTGACCGATCTCTACCTCGCCGATGGAGAAGTTGCGCTGGAAGTTGGAGGAATCGTCCATCGCATCCCAGAGGCAGAACTCCACATAGGGGAAGAGGGAGACCTGCTTCTCCGCCGCGCCGTTGTTCCGCACGCGCACGCGCATCAGCAGGCAGTTGTCGCCCCGGGGCACGAAGAGCTCCTGCCGGACGCAGAGATCGTCCTTCTCGCCCTCGATCACGGTATAGCCCATGCCATGGCGGCAGGAGTAAGCGTCCAGCTCCGCCTGCATCGGCTGCCAGCCGGGATTCCACACGCTGCCTCCGTCCTTGACGTAGATGTGGAAGCCGTCCGCATCCAGCGGAGAATTGTTGTAGCGGTAGCGGGTCAGCCTGCGCAGGCGCGCATCCCGATAGAAGCTGTAACCGCCGGCCGTATTGGACACGAGCGCAAAGAAATCCTCGCTGCCCAGATAGTTGATCCAGGGCAGGGGTGTCCTGGGCTCGGTGATTACATATTCGCGCCGATCATCGTTAAAATAACCGTATTTCATGCGCTGAACTCCTTTCGATTTGCGTCCGGAAAGATTTCCGAAAACGTTTAAACTGTGACTGTACCAATTGCTATATTATACAATAAACGAAAATCACCGAAATTGCAAGCGAATTTTTGTCAATCCGATCCATAAACGATGCGATTTCCCGAAGGGAATCCCGCTTCAGCCGCATAAAACGGTTTCAAATCTCCGCATTCTCCGAAATAGCTTCGGTTTTCGGCGATTTTTGCAGCAAGAATTAACGCTAGTTTTGTTCATTCTCGACAAATTTTCACAAATTTGATATTCGCATCTTGATTTTTTGGCGATTATGTTATATTCTAATTCTACGAAAACGTTTAAGTTAACTTCAGGAGGTTCAGTGGCATGGTTTCTATGCGGGACATTGCACAGCGCTGCGGCGTATCCGTCGCCACCGTCAGCAAGGCCCTGAACGATCATGACGACATCAGCCGGGAAACCCGCGAGCGCGTCCGCTCGGTGGCGGAGGAGATGGGCTACCTGGCAAATTCCGCCGCGCGGGCGCTGAAGACGAACCGCACCTACAACATCGGCGTGCTGTTCGTGGACGAGCAGAACAGCGGCCTCACCCACGAGTACTTCTCCGCCGTGCTGGACAGCCTGCGCGTGGAGGCGGAAGCCCGCGGCTATGACATCACCTTCATCAACCGCAACGTGGGCGGCAGACACACGACCTACCTGCAGCACTGCCTGTACCGCGGCGTGGACGGCGTCGTGATCGCCTGCGTGGACTTCCACGACCCCATGGTGCAGGAGCTGATCAATTCTGAGCTGCCGGTGGTCACCATCGACCATGTGTTCAACAACCGCATCGCCGTGGTTTCGGACAACGTTGCCGGAATGGAAGCGCTGGTTCGCCACGCCTATGAACTGGGCCACCGCCGCATCGCCTTCATCCATGGCGAAATGACCGCCGTCACCCAGAATCGTCTGACCGGCTTCTATCGGGCCTGCGAGACGCTGGGGCTGGAGATTCCCGACGAGTACATCCGACAGGGCGTGTTCCATGATCCGGCGGACTGCGCGCGGATCACCCAGGAGCTGCTGGCGCTGGACAGTCCTCCCAGCTGCATCCTGTTTCCGGACGATTTTTCCGGCATCGGCGGGCTGTCCGCCATCCGGGACGCCGGGCTGCGCGTGCCGGAGGACATCTCCGTCATGGGCTATGACGGCATAAAGCTGACCCAGATGACCCGCCCCCGGCTGACCACCTACCGGCAGGACACCGTGGCGCTGGGCAAGACCGCCGCAGCACAGCTGGTGGAGCTGATCGAGCAGCCCC
>CAMBWJ010000390.1 GCA_945871545.1 uncultured Clostridia bacterium
AAGGTGGTGCTGGACGGCATCGGACGCAGCGCAGATATAGAGGCGCTGCTGGAGATCGCCCGCGCGGCGGAGGGCGCGATGCGCGACGCGCTGAGCCTGCTGGATGTGTGCCTGTCCTTTACCGAGGGCGCGGTGACGGCGGAGCTGGCCCGGGACGTGCTGGGCACCACGGGCCGGGACTTCATGTTTGAATTTGCGGATGCGCTGATCGCCTACGACGCGGCGGCGGCGCTGAATATGATCGACGCGGCCATGCGCCGGGGCAGCGATCCGCGGGTGTTCTCACTGGACGCGGCCAACCACCTGCGGGGCGTGCTGCTGGCGGAGGTTGCCGGGGAGCAGCTGGACGGAATCCTGGAGATCACACCCGAGGACGCCCAGCGCTTCCGGGAGCAGGCCGGTCGCGCCAACCGGGAGCAGCTGATGCGCGCCATGGAGCTGTTCATGCGGGTGGAGAGCGAGATGAAGTGGGCCACCCAGCCGCGCACGATTCTGGAGCTGGCGGCGGTGCGCGCCTGCCATCCCGAGCAGGAGGCGGAGAGCGACCTGCGCGAGCGCCTGGATCGCATGGAGAAGCGCATCGAGAGCGGTGTGGTCGCCGCGCCCGCAGCCAAGGCAGCGCCTGTTCCGGAAAAGAAGCCGGACGCGCCGAAGAAGAGCGCGCCCGCCGCGAAGGTCTCCGCGCCCGCCGCCGCGCCGCCGCCGGAGTACCTGGCAGGCATCGAGAAGTTTGCTGCGGAGAATGGCTCCGTGAAGCGGATGCTGGAGAAGATGCAGTTTGCGGGCATTGAGGACGGCGTGGTGACGGTGGCCTTTGGCAAGGACGGCATCATGGTTCGCCGGGTGCTGGAGGCGAAGCAGGCACTGATCGAGGCCGCGCTGAGCGAGAGCTTTGGTTCCCCCATGCGCCTGCGCATGGTGAACGAGGGTCAGGCGGCCCAGTCGAAGCCCTCCGCCGCCGCGAAGAGCGTGATCGAGCAATCCTACGACGTGTTTGGTCGGGACAAGATCGACCTGACCGACTGAGATGCCGCCCATGGAACGATTCAATGAAGCACACGAGGGGCACCGCGCCCGGCTGCGCCGCAAGGTGCGCGAGACAGGGCTGGATGCGCTTGCACCCCACGAGATCCTGGAATTTCTGCTGTACCACATCGTGCCCCGGCAGGATGTGAACGCGCTGGCCCACCGGCTGCTGGAGCGCTTCGGCAGCGTGGAGGGCGTGCTGCGCGCGGAGCTTGCAGAGCTCGTGCAGGTGCAGGGCATCGGCCCGCGCAGCGCGGAGTTTCTGCTTCGGGTGGGCGAGGCTGCGCGGGCCTGCGCATCTCTCACCGGGGAGGAGCGCACGCCGCTTTCCAACTGCCTGGCCGTGCTGCGCTATGCCGGCGCGCTGGGGCGGAGGCTGAAGCCGCCCTGCTGCGTGCAGCTCTGCCTGGATTGGGATCTGCGCCTGCTGTACCGCCGCGCGATCTGCCCGTCCCGGGCCTGGGGCGAGCCGGAGACGCTGCGCGCCGCGCTGGACGACGTGCTGTCCACGGGCGCGCGCCACGCAATTCTGCTGGAGTACGTGGGCAGGCTGAATCCGGAGGCGGAGGACTACGATCTGGAGCACCTGCGGGGCTATGCTGCCGCGCTGCATGCGGCGGACAGCGCGCTGCTGGATTTCCTGATCCTGGGCGACGCGCGCGCGTGCAGCCTGCGCCAGCTGGGCGAGGTTCCGGACTTCGACTTCAGCGACCGGGCGCGCAGCATGCGCGAGGATTACCTGGCCGGCGCGCCGTCCGAATTGCACATTGTTCATTTTTCGCCGAAAGACGAGGAGGATAAGGAAGATGTTGATGGAAATTGAGAGCGCGATCCTTCTGTGGATTCAGAACAACCTGCGCTGCGGCATTCTCACGCCGGTGATGCGCGTCATCACCACGCTGGGGAACGGCGGCGCATTCTGGATTGTGCTGACGCTGCTGCTGCTGGTCTTCAAGCGCACCCGCCGGATGGGCGTGTACTGCGCCGCGTCCATGCTGCTGACGCTGCTGGTGGTGAACCTCTGCATCAAGCCGCTGGCGGCCCGCACCCGGCCCTACGAGCTGATTCAGGGCCTTGAAATCCTGGTGTCCCGGCCCCACGACTACTCCTTCCCCTCGGGCCACAGCGCCAATTCCCTGACCTGCGCCTGGACGCTCTTCCGCCTCGCGCCGAAAAAGTACGGCGTGCCGGCGCTGGTGCTGGCGGTGCTGATCGCGCTGTCGCGGCTGTACGTGGGCGTGCACTTCCCCACCGACGTGCTTGCGGGCGCAGCCATCGGCGTTTTGCTGAGCGAGGTCGCCCTGCGCGCCCTGCGCCGTCCGATGCAGGCCTGGGACGCGAAGCATCCTGCCTGATTGCGCAAAATCAAGCGTAAATATTTTACACTATGCCCGGAAAAGCTTGAAGAAATCCGTGCTTCATGCTATACTTAATGATGTAATCGTCTTTTCCTGAAAAAGACAGATACACAATAAAAGGAGGAAACAAACCGTGAAGAAGTTGCTCGCAATTCTCCTGGCACTGGTTCTCGCTCTGGCGACCTGCTCCGCAATCGCCGAGGTCGTCGATCCCGACGCCATCGAGGACACCATGACCTCTGCCGACGGCACCTATGAACTCGCTTTCGTTACCGACGTTGGTCAGCTGAAGGACAAGTCCTTCAACCAGGGCACCTGGAACGGCGTGAAGGCCTATGCCGCTGAAAACGGCCTGTCCTACAAGTACTATCAGCCCGCCAATGGCGATCAGGCCACCGATG
>CAMBWJ010000391.1 GCA_945871545.1 uncultured Clostridia bacterium
TGCATCCCGATCAGCATGGGAATCATGATGTACCATGCCTTCGTGATGATGCTGGACGAGATTCTGGCAAAACCCAGCGCTGAAAAGGAGGTCAAGGGCTGATGGCTGCAATTCTGTTTATCGTATTCCTGGCGCTGCTGGTCATCGGCGTGCCGGTGGCCTTCTCCATCTGCTCCGCAGCAGCGGTGACGATGTTCGCCGGCTACGGTGGAAGCAAGATGATGATGGTTGTGCAGCGCATGTTCCAGAGCTGCGATTCCTTCAGCCTGATCGCCGTGCCGTTCTTCATTCTGGCGGGCGACCTGCTGGCGAAGGGCAAGATTTCCAAGGTTCTGGTGGAGTTCTGCGAGTCCTTCCTGGGCATGATCCGCGGCGGTCTGAGCGTGGTCTCGGTGTTTGCGGGCATGTTCTTTGCCGCCATCTCCGGCTCCGGTGCGGCCACCACCGCCGCCGTGGGTGCAACGCTGGTTCCCGAGCTGAAGAAGCGCGGCTACCGCGAGGATTCCGCCGCCGCGCTGGTTGCCGCTGCCGGTACCATCGGCGTGGTCATTCCGCCGTCGGTGCCCATGGTGCTCTACGCCGTCATCGCGGAGGAGAGCGTCAACCGCCTGTTCAAGGCGGGCTTCGCGCCGGGCGCGCTGATGGGCGCAATCCTGATCGCCATCGCCCTGTGGCAGGCGTACAAGTGGAAGTATCCCAAGGGAGCCACCTTCTCGATCAAGAACATCGCCAGAACCTTCCTGAAGGCCATTCCGGCGATCCTGATGCCCGTCATCATCCTGGGCGGCATCTTCTCCGGTTACTTCACGCCCTCCGAGGCGGCTGCCGTGGCGGTCATCTACGCGGTGCTGGTTTCCATCTTCGTCTACCGCGATCTCACGCCCAAGGCGCTGTTCCAGATCATGCTGGGCTCCGCCAAGACCAGCGCGGTCATCATGATCATCATCGCCTGCTCCGGTCCCTTCGGCTGGGCGCTGGCGAACTGGAAGATCCCCGAGACGATCTGCTCCGCAGTGCTCGCCATCTCCCAGAACAAGTACATCATCATGATGCTGATCTCCATTATCATCCTGATCGCCGGCGTGTTCATGGAGACCTCCTCGGCCATCATCATCCTCACGCCCGTGTTTCTGCCCCTGGTGCGCGCGCTGGGCGTGTCCACGCTGCACTTCGGCATCCTGTTCGTGGTGGGCATCGCCATCGGCATGATCACCCCGCCCGTGGCCATCAACCTGTTCGTCGCCACCGGCATCACGGGACTGCCCATCGAAAAAATTTCCAAGTCCGTCGTGCCCTACCTGATCGGCCTGATCATCGTGTTCCTTGCCATCGTGTTTGTGCCGCTGATCGTGCCCGGTCTTCTGTAAATGACTTCAATCCAATTTCACTGGAGGTAGATCGCTATGAATTCGGATTACATCAAGGCGGGCGTTGAGCGCGCTCCGAACCGCAGTCTGCTCTACGCGCTGGGCTATACCGACGAAGAAATCCGCCGCCCGATCATCGGCGTGGTCAGCTCCTACAACGAGGTCGTTCCGGGCCACATGAACCTGGACAAGATCG
Organism: uncultured Clostridia bacterium; assembly: GCA_945871545.1. The sequence goes on from CAMBWJ010000391.1 coordinate 1,564, forward strand.
CGGATGCGGTCAAGGCCGGCGTTCGCGCCGCAGGCGGCACGCCCATCATGTTCCCGGCCATCGCCGTCTGCGACGGCATCGCCATGGGCCACATCGGCATGAAGTACTCCCTGGTGACCCGCGACCTGATCGCGGACTCCACCGAGGCCATGGCCATCGCCCATCAGTTCGACGGCCTGGTGATGATCCCCAACTGCGACAAGAACGTGCCCGGCCTGCTGATGGCCGCCGCGCGCCTGAACATTCCCACCATCTTCGTCTCCGGCGGCCCGATGCTGGCCGGACACCTGAAGGACGGCCGCCGCACCTGCCTGAGCCACATGTTCGAGGCCGTGGGTGCGTACAAGGCCGGTACGCTGGATGAGAAGGGCGTGCTGGACTACGAGGAGAACGCCTGCCCCAGCTGCGGCTCCTGCTCCGGCATGTACACCGCAAATTCCATGAACTGTCTGACCGAGGCCATCGGCATGGCCCTGCCGGGCAACGGCACGATCCCCGCACCCTACTCCGCCCGCATCCGCCTGGCTAAGAAGGCCGGCATGCAGATCATGGAGCTGGTCAAGCGCAACATCCGTCCCCGCGACATCATGACCCCTGCCGCCTTCCACAACGCCGAGACCGTGGACATGGCGCTGGGCTGTTCCACCAACACCATGCTGCATCTGCCTGCAATCGCCCATGAGGCGGGCGTGGAGATCGATCTGGACATGTCCAACGAAATCTCCGCCCACACCCCGAACCTGTGCCACCTGGCCCCGGCGGGCGACACCTTCATGGAGGATCTGGATCGCGCGGGCGGCGTGCTGGCGGTGATGAAGGAGCTCACGAAGAAGAACCTGCTGGACACCAGCCTGATGACCGTCACCGGCAAGACCATCGAGGAGAACCTGGAGGGCGTTGCGAACCTGAACCCGGAGATCATCCGCCCCATCGACAATCCCTATTCCGCCCAGGGCGGCATCGCGGTGCTCAAGGGCAACCTGGCCGTGGACGGCTGCGTGGTCAAGCAGAGCGCCGTCGCACCCGAGATGATGGTGCACGAGGGCCCCGCCCGCGTGTTCGACTCCGAGGAGGAGGCCATCGCCGCCATCTATGAGAAGAAGATCGTCGCCGGTGACGTGGTGGTCATCCGCTACGAGGGCCCCAAGGGCGGCCCCGGCATGCGCGAGATGCTCAATCCCACCTCCGCCATCTGCGGCATGGGCCTGGGCGAGAGCGTT
>CAMBWJ010000392.1 GCA_945871545.1 uncultured Clostridia bacterium
CGTGCAGGAGTATGTGCAGCGCATCTATGAGGACGTGCAGTCCGTGGGCAGACACATTCGCACCTCCGTCCCGGCGGTGAACGCGCTGATCTCCGCCAAGGCGGCCGACTGCGCCGAGCGAGGCATCACCTTCCACAGCGACATCCAGTCCCAGTGGGAGCAGGTGCAGATTCCCGGCTGGGAGATGTGCCGCATTCTGGGCAACCTGGTGGACAACGCCATGGACGCCGTGCTCGAAAGGAAGGATCGGGAGCCCTGGGTGCGGGTGTACATCGGCGAGGACATCCGCTGCTGGAAGCTGGAGGTGTCGAACAACGGTCCCGAGATTCCCGCATCCCGGCGGCGCGACATTTTCGAGCCCGGCTTCACCACGAAATCCGCCGGTCACGGAAACGGCCTGAGCATCGTATCCGATCTGCTGGAAAAGTACAGCGGCGAAATGCGTCTGACGAGCGACGCAGAGGTCACGCGCTTCTCCTGCACCTTTCCCAAGTGCGCATCGAAGCCATGAACCGCGCCTTTGCATCAATATATGGACATGCAGAGAATCGGGGAGCAGGCGCTGTACCTGTTTCCCCGATTCTTTACTTTCTTTATTTTGCTTTTCCGGAGGACTTGGCGATTTCCCGAAGGATCGCATTGACAATCGCGATCGTCACCGGAATGCCGCCCTTCTTGCCGCGAACGACGATGGACGTCAGATCGCTGTCCATCAGCCGCTCCTTGAGCTGCACGACGCTCGCGAAGCCCGTGGAGGCCGCCAGCACGCAAACATCGCTCATCGGCTCGTGCTGCCGACGGCGAATCATCCGGTTGATGGCCGCAGGCGCGCTGCCCACCACCATCAGCTTCGGGCCATTGATTGCAAGTCCATAGTCCACGGCGATCTCAGCACGTGTGATGCGTCGCTGCTCCGCCAGGGAAATCACCTGCGGTTCATCGATAAAGCAGGCGATCTTTGCACCCTTGTTCCCCATCAGATTGACATCAATTCCGTTGGCGACGAGGGTCGTATCGGTGATAATGGTGCCGCCCATCTCTATCAGGCGCTTGATGTGCGTCAGAGCCGTTGGGCTGAAGTAAATGCTTTGGGCCAGCGTGGCGTCATTGGTCTCATGCTCTATATCCGCAAATATGGAGGATAGCTCCTGGGTCATATAGGGCATCCCAACATTATGACGGCTTCCATCGCCCGGTGTTCTACGAATCAATCGTTTACACTCCTCATAATCTGTTTTGCAACCGTTTTCAAATTTAATTAAGTGAATGAATACCCATGTATTATCATATTAAACAATTCTTGCCAAAAAGTCAAGATACAAAGTCACAAAATACAATATTTAACCTCGTTCTAATTTGAAACTCTTCTAATTTCAATACAAGAACGCGATTTGTGTCAGATTTCCGTTAATAAATTCCGTTAATTTATAAATGCATAAAAACCCGATATGCAGGCGCATCGCTGCGGGTTCCCAGGAATACGCTGGGCCCATGAAAGAAACAGACGTTGAAGGCGTGAACCATTCAACGTCGCGCGCCCTCTCAGGTTCCCCCGATCGGACATTATTGATATTGCTGTGCGGGCCGCACGATGGCGCAGCCGGTTTCCCTGTCGAAGCCCTCCAGAATCAGCAGCGAATTTGCGCCCTTCACACGCTTCTCCTGAGGCGTTGCGGTGGCGATCATCACGCACACGCCGACGACCTCCGCCTGGAACTCGCGCATCATGTCCACCATGCCCTGAAGGGTTCCGCCGCCCTTCATGAAGTCGTCCACGATCAGCGCCCTCTGCCCAGGGTTGACCGCGCGGCGGGCCAGCGCCATGGTCTCGATGCGCTCGTTTCCGCCGCCCGCGATGTAGTTGATCTTCACGGCGGAGCCCTCGTAGGCGCGGCTGTCGCGGCGGGCGATCACCAGCGGCACGTCCAGCATGCGCGCGGTCATCAGCGCGATGGGAATGCCCTTGGTCTCCATGGTGAGCACGAAATCCGGGGCCTTGTCGTAGTACTGCATGGCGAGGATTTCCCCCAGCGACTGAGCCGTGACGGACTCAGCGGTCACGTCGGAGGTGTACAGGAATCCGCCGGGCAGCATTCTGCCGGGCTCCTGGAGCCGCTTGGCCAGCGCACCGAGCACCCTGCGGCAGCGCTCCACGCTGGGCATGGCGCGATAGCGCACGCCGCCCGCAGCGCCGGCCACAGTCTCGATCAGGCCCAGGTCAAACTGACGAAAGGAGGCGCTGACCAGATCGATGTCCTCGCTGATGGTGGACTTCGCAGCGCCGAACATCTCGCAGAATTCGCCCAGCGTGTGAATGCGGTTGGGCGTATCCGTCAAAATGCGCGTCATCGCTCCGAGGCGTTCGTTGCGCTTAATCTTATCCATGCGTCCCTCTCCCATTTCCGAATAATTCTCTATTTTTAAATGATTATAATTCGGAAATGTTAGCTTTCTGCGTTCTTCCGTGTGAAATCCGCGCGCATACGAATTTTTAACGTGAAAAGATGTGCAATTCTGCCGTTGGGCTTGAAGTCGGTCCGGAATTCCGATATAATAGAAACTGATGGAGTATGTTTGGGTGCTATTTATTCGCCCACATGCGCCGATACCACATATTTCGGAGATGTTAGCAGCATGGTTGAAAACATTCACAGCTTTCAGGGGAGGCGCGTCCACTTTATCGGCGTCGGCGGCAGCTCGATGTCCGGTCTGGCGGGCTTGCTCCAGCAGGAGGGTTACATCGTCAGCGGCTCGGATAAGACCCGCTCC
>CAMBWJ010000393.1 GCA_945871545.1 uncultured Clostridia bacterium
ACCTGCAGGTGGCTGGAGAGGGCGTTGACCACGGACGCGCCCACGCCGTGCAGGCCGCCGGAGACCTTGTATCCCCCGCCGCCGAACTTGCCGCCCGCGTGCAGCACCGTCAGGCACACCTCCACCGCCGGGCGGCCCATCTTGGGATGGATGCCCACGGGGAAGCCGCGGCCGTTGTCCTGCACGGTCACGCTGCCGTCCTTCTCCAGGGTGACCTCGATGTGGTCGCAGAAGCCCGCCAGCGCCTCGTCGATGGCGTTGTCCACAATTTCATATACCAGATGGTGAAGTCCCCGCTCGTCCGTAGAGCCGATGTACATGCCCGGGCGGCGGCGAACCGCTTCCAGGCCTTCCAGAACCTGGATTTGGCTCTCGTCATAATGATTTTCGTTATGCATGATTTCAACCTCTGTCCAAGCGCCCGTCCGGCGCGTTCAAAATATTTTTCCTACTATATTATTATACCACTTTTTTGCACCTGCATCCATAGCCTTTCCATTACTTATAAAACTTTAACGCATTATACAGTTTTCCCCGGCAGAATTTCCCTCCGGAACGCGCGAAACGCAACAATCCCCGGCTTGACAAGCGGCTCCATTCGTGGCATAATAAATGGGCATGCTGATGCATGTGCCTGTCTCCGTAGCTCAGCCGGATAGAGCGTCCGCCTCCTAAGCGGAAGGCCGCGCGTTCGAATCGCGCCGGGGACGCCAGAAGCCGCACCCGATTTCGGGTGCGGCATTTTGTATCGACCGCGTGGTTGACACGCGTATGGATTGTGATATACAATGTTCCCAGCAAAACATTCGGACGGAGGGTTCGACAACATGGAATTGCTTCACGAAAGACAGATCGCAACGCCCATCCGTGCGGCGCTGTTCGACTTTGACGGCACGGTCTCCACACTGCGCTACGGCTGGGAGGCGGTGATGCGGCCGCTGATGCTGGAGATGATCTCCGGCCACGGCGAACCCTACGACACGGCGCTTGAGGCCGAGGTGGACGCGTACATCGACGAATCCACCGGCATCCAGACCATCCTTCAGATGAAGTGGCTGGCCCAGCGTGTCCAGCAGGCGCGCCCCAATGACGGTATGAGCGACGATCCCTGGTGGTACAAGGCCGAGTACAACTGCCGCCTGATGGAGACGGTGAACGACCGCCTGGAGCGCCTGGAATCCGGCGCAGTGAACCGGGAGAACTACCTGATCGCGGGCAGCGAGGACTTCCTGAAAGCGCTGAAGGCGCGCGGCGTGCGCATCTTCGTGGCCAGCGGCACCGATGACCCCGACGTGCACCGCGAGGCGGCTGCGCTGGGCGTGGACGGCTACTTCGACCGCATCGCGGGCGCACCGCTGGGCGTGGAGAGCTGCTCCAAGGAGAAGGTGCTGCGGGAGCTGGTGGAGCAGGAGGGCCTCTCCGGTGCGGACGTGGCGGTGTTCGGCGACGGCAAGGTGGAGATCGCGCTGGGCGCATCCATCGGCGCGCGCACGGTGGGCACGGCCACGGACGAGGAGCAGCGCCGCGGCGTGAACCCCGTCAAGTGCGGGCGGCTCGTCAAGGCCGGTGCGGACGTGCTGGTGGGCGACTTCACGGAGCTTGACGCTCTGCTGGCCTTCCTGGGCCTGTGAGCGGGTGCATCGAGGTGACAACCATGTCCGAACGCGAGGAACGCTTCGAGCGCATGCTCCAGGGGATTCAGGCGGAATACGCAGCCATCGAGCAGAAAATGGCTGTCCTCCGCGCGGAGGGCAAGACAAAACCGTGACCTTCCGCCAGCTGATGAGCAACAAGCTGATGTACCAGAGCATGCTCTCCATGTACCGCGACCACGGGTTAATTGAATAATTCCATACGAAAAAGCGGCCACCGCAAACGCGCAGTGGCCGCCTTTTCATGTAAATCAATCGTCGTAGGTAATGGAGACCTTGCCGCACTTGCCGGACGCCATGAGGGCGTAGGCCTCGTCGGCGCGCTCCAGCGGGAAGCGGTGGGTGATGAGCTTGTCGGGATGGATGCCCCAGCGCACCAGGTGCTCCACCAGCTCCTCCATGCGCCACAGCGAGGTGACCCAGGAGCCGTAGATGCTCTTCTGGCCGTGCATGATGTCCGGGGACGGGTTGAAGGTGACGTCGTTGCCCTCGCCGACCATCGCCATCTTGCCCCACTCGCGGGTGCAGCGGATCGCCATGGCGCGGGCGGCGTTGTTGGCGGAGCAGTCGATGGCGCGCTCGCAGCCGTAGCCGTCGGTGACCTCCATGATCTTTTTCTGGCACTCCTCGGGGTCCATGGAGTTGAACACGTAGTCCGCCAGCCCCAGATCCTTGGCCAGCTGCATGCGCTCCTCGTTCACGTCGCAGCCGATGGTCTTGTCGCAGCCCATGGCCTTGGCCAGCATCAGCGTGGCCAGACCCACCGGGCCCAGGCCGGTGACCAGCACGCGGTCGTTGCCGGAGATGCCGATCTTCATCAGCGCCTCGTAGCAGGTGCCGAAGCCGCAGGCGACCTGCGCGCCGTCCTCGTAGCTCAGCTCGTCGGGCAGGGCGATCAGATCCTTCTCGTCGCAGATCATGTAGGGCGCCATGCCGCCGTTGCGCTGCCAGCCGTAGGCCGCGCGCAGGGGGCTCTTGCAGGAGATGTAGTAGCCGCGGCGGCAGTCGTAGCACACGCCGCAGCCGGAGATGTGGTACACGATGACGCGGTCGCCCTTCTTGAAGCGCTTCAGGCCCTCGCCCTCCTCGACGATGATGCCGCAGGGCTCGTGACC
>CAMBWJ010000394.1 GCA_945871545.1 uncultured Clostridia bacterium
TCTGCGATGCCTGCGGATCGGCGGAGGCGATGCTGGCATTCATGAAGCAGCAGTATCCGCTCACCAGCTGGTGGGCCTTCCAGCCGGAGCGTCCCGAATCGGATTTCAGAGATCTTCCCGCTGTCGATGTGCTGATGCGCGTACAGCTGGAACAGATCGGAATGCTGACGGACATCTGTACGAAGTGTATATCGCCTGCTGTATCCTGGCCGGAAATGGCTTTGAGTGCTACAATTTCTCTGGCGGCTTCCGGTTCTACGACGCAGTGATGCATGATCACTGCCTTATTGAATCGGCTACCGCCTGCGGTATGGACAAGTAAGGAAAAGGACATTCTCACAGAATCTGGGAGAATGTCCTTTTCATACCCTGCATCAGCAGCTTGCCGGAATTGATGACGACAACGCGGTCGGATACGGCCATCAGCACGTCCATCACGTGCTCGATGGTGATGATGGTCACGCCCCGGTTGTTGATGCTGCGGATGAACTCCACCGCCTCCTTGCGCTCGGCCTCGGTGAGCCCTGCCATGGTCTCGTCCAGCAGCAGTTCAGGCTCCGTGGCCAGCGCGCGGGCAATCTCCACGCGCTTCTTCTGAATCACGTTCATGCGCCCGACCAGTTCATTTTCATGCCGCTCCAGTCCGCAGAAGGCCACAACCTCCCGGGCGTGGGCGCGCGCCTTGCGCATCTCCCGGTGATGGAACATGCTGCCCACCAGCATGTTTTCCAGCACCGTCATCTGGTTGAGCGACTGGGGAATCTGGAAGGTGCGCCCGATGCCCCGGCGGCAGACGTCGTGTGCGGAGAGGCGGGTGATGTCCTGATCGCGGAAATAGATGCGCCCGCTGGTCAGGTGATGCGCGCCGGAGAGGGAGTTGAACAGCGTGGTCTTGCCCGCGCCGTTCGGCCCGACGACGCCGATGATTTCGCCCTCCCGGGCCTCAAAGCTGATGTCCTCGTTGGCGACCAGGCCGCCAAAGCTCTTGGTCGCGTGTTCCACCTTCAGGATCGGTTTTGCATTTTGAATCGTCATGCCGCAGACGCCTCCTTTTTTGAAAATCGCTTCTTCAGAATGCCCGGAATGGAGAGAACTCCCTTGGGCAGGAACAGAACCACCAGAATGACCAGCGCGCCGTAGATGATGAGATCGATGCCCGTGCCGGAACCGCCGAACCAGACGCGCGTGTTCTGGGAGATGTAGGTCAACACCGTGGCGCCCACGATGGGCCCGAACACCGTGCCGCAGCCGCCCATGACCGTGACCAGGCAGATCATCAGCGAGATCGACAGCGTGCTGGAGGTGTAGGGATCCACGTACTGAATGTACTGCACGTACAGGCCACCGGCCAGGCTGGTCACCATGGCTCTGAGAGCAAAGGCCTCGGCCTTTGTGCGGGCGGTGTGGATGCCCACGCTCTCGGCCGCGTTCTCGTTGCCGGAGATGGTGCGCAGGGCGTAGCCGAAGCGGGACTTGTCCAGCCACAGGGTAAAGGCGATCAGGGCGACCACCACCGCCAGCACGATGTAGTAATAGAGCACCTTGTCGTTGTTGGCGGAAAGCTGGAGGTAGAGGTACTTGTTGACCTTTTTGCTGAAGATGGAGATGCCGGAGGAGCCGCCCAGCGCCGACCAGTTGATGAAGATGTAGCGCGTGCACTCGGTCATGGCCGTGGTCGCAATGGAGAACTGCGGTCCGTGCAGGCGCAGCAGCGGAATACCCACCAGCACTGCCACGACGCCCTCCAGAAGCATGCCCAGCGGAATGGCGACCAGCGGTGTGATCTTGTAGAGGTCGAACAGCGCCGCCGGGGTGTACATGCCGATGACGAAGAACATGGCGTGGCCGATGGAGACCTGGCCCGCATAGCCGCCGATGAAGTTCCAGCCGATGCCCGCGATGGACCAGATGCCGATCAGGATGAACATGTTGCGCAGGAAGGTGCGCGTGAACACCAGCGGCAGGGCGATGGCCGCCGCCAGCAGCGTGGAATACAGCAGCGCCCGCCGGTGATCCTTCAGAAAAGCTTTCGTCGTCACAGCCCTCACCTCCCGAAAAGTCCCTTCGGCTTAAAGGAAACGATGATGATAAAGCCGATGCAGACGAACAGATATTTCAGCGCAGTGTTCAGATAGAAGCCTGCGGCGATGTCCACGACGCCCATGATGATGCCGCCCGCAAACGCGCCGATGATGCTGCCGTAGCCGCCCATCGACACGGCGATGAAGCCGAAGAGCTGGAACGTGGTGCCCACGGTGGGCGAGATGTAATAATAAGTAAGAATTACGCCCGCAGCGCCTGTGATGGCGCAGGAGAGCGCGAATGCAATCGCGTGGGCGCGATCGGCATTGACGCCCATCAGCGCCGCCGCCTCCTTGTCCTGGGACACCGCCTGAATGGATTTCCCGAAGCGCGTGCAGTTCAGGAACAGGTACAGTGCCAGCGTGAGAATGATGCATACAATCAGCGGCACCAGCTTGTTGGCGGCGATGCTCAGGCCAAAGAGCTGAATGTTGCCGTGGAAGAGCAGATCGGTGTCCTTGATCGTTCGATAGTCGGATTTAAAGAAGTACAGCGCGAGATTCGCCAGAACCATGCTCAGGCCGAAGGTCAGAAGTCGCTGGGACAGCTTCGACCCCGTGAGCACCCGCCGGACCATCGTATGATAGATCACAAGCCCGATCACGAACAGCACAAGCGCGCACAGAGGCATGAAAACAGCGGGTCCCA
>CAMBWJ010000395.1 GCA_945871545.1 uncultured Clostridia bacterium
AGCAGTTGAACCCGCAGTAGACGCAGTAATTCTCGCAGTAATTGGCGATGTACAGGGGCGTGAACAGATACACGCTGTTGCCGAAGTGGTTCCGCCGCTCCACGGCCGCGCGCTCCGCCATCTGCTCCAGGAAGGGCAGTGCAGCCGGGGACAGCAGCGCCTTGAAGTCCTCAATTGAACAAACCTCATGGGCGAGGGCTGCGCGCACGTCCGCCGCGGTGTAGTCCGTCTCCCGATAGCCCGTCACATGGGCCATGACCCTGTCGCAAACGTCCGATTCAATCCTTTCCATTCCCTCCATGTAGGCCATGTGATCCGTTCTGGAGGAGGGATCGTTCTCCAGGCGCTCCTTCCTTGCCCGCGCCTCGGGGCTCATGCCATCCCAATGAATGATGTATTCGTTTTCCATCGTCTCGCCTCCCCCTCTTCAGTCATGCAGGAAGCCGGTCAGCGGGTCGGAAGCTGCTGCGCCACTGTGAAGCACGCGGCCCAGGCCGGAGAGGTAGGCGGCGCGTCCGGCCTCAATCGCCTTTTTGAACGCCCCCGCCATCGCCGGAATGTCGCCGGCGGTCGCGATCGCCGTGTTGGCCATGATCGCCGCCGCGCCCATCTCCATGGCCTCGCACGCCTGCGACGGGCGGCCGATGCCCGCGTCCACAATGATCGGCAGGTCGATTTCATCGATGAGGATCTGGATGAAGTCCCGCGTCGCCAGGCCCTTGTTGGAGCCAATCGGAGAGGCCAGCGGCATGATGCAGGCCGCGCCCGCGCGAACCATGTCCCGCGCCGCATTCAGATCCGGATACATGTAGGGCATGACGATAAAGCCCTCCCCCGCAAGGATCTCCGTCGCCCGAACCGTCTCGTAGTTGTCCGGCAGCAGATACTTGGAGTCGTGCATGATCTCCACCTTGACGAAATCGCCGCAGCCCATCTCTCGGGCCATCCTCGCCAGACGCACAGCCTCATCCGCGTTTCTTGCGCCGGAGGTGTTCGGCAACAGCGTCACGCCCTCGGGGATGAAATCAAGGATGTTATCTTCCTTCCTGGTGTTCACGCGGCGCAGCGCGAGGGTGATGATCTCCGCACCCGCATCCTCCACCGCCGCGCGAATCAAATTCATGTTGTACTTGCCGGAACCGAGTATGAACCTCGATGTAAACGTATGTCCTCCCAGCGTCCAGGTATCCTTATTCTGCATGTTTGTCCTCCTTATCCTCCGCGTCGAGTCCCAGTATGCAGCGCAGCGCCATGTTGGCCTGATGGGCGGCGCAGATCGTCACCCTCGGAGCCATGAGCCCATGGCCCGGTGCCGCACCGCTTACGCCGTCGCCGCATATGTAGAAGCGCTCATTGATTTTCCTCGTCGCAATCGCATTGGACGGGCCGTACCCCGCCATCCCGGACGCACAGATCAGCGTCTTATCCGTGTAACAGAGAATCTGCTCCGTCAGCATGGCCTTCGCGTCGGCCTTGTCGAACGCTTCGCAGACGATTTCATCCTCCGCGAACAGCTGCCCGCAATTCTCCGCGTCCACCCGAACCGTGTCGATGCGAACGTCGATGTAGGGATTGACGTGGGACAGCAGCTTCTTCATGGCCTCGGTCTTGTGCAGCCCGAGATGTTCGATAAAATATTGCTGCCGGTTCAGATTGCTCGGCTCCACCACGTCGAAGTCGATCAGGTGCAGCCGTCCTATGCCGGTACGCGCCAGCATTACGGCAATGTTGGAGCCCAGGCCGCCCAGACCGGCGACGGCGACCCTTGCCATCTTGACCCTTTCGTGTACATGGGGCGTGTGTCGCGCGCAGAGCATGCTCTCCAGCGCGTCCTCCGGCGGAAAGGCCCCCTTTTGAATCCAGTTGACCGTCATCCCCTGCCGCAGGGGAAGGTTTTCCTCCGTCTGGAATCCATCGGCGATCCAGATGCACTGCGCACAGGCTTCGGCATCCAGCCCAGCGTCCATATAGACCTGCTGCCGGAGCTGATGCAGATCCGCAGCCTCCGTCTCCATGCGCCGTCCATTCAAAACAATCCCGATCATCAGCCGCCTCCGACAAACCTGACCACTTCCACCGCGTCCCCATCCTTCAAAAGGGTGTTCTCCCACTTCCCTTTCGGGATGATCTCGCCGTTGCATTCCACCGCAATCATCCTGTCCGGATAGTCCAGTCGGCGCAAAAGCGCGGCGATGTTCATGTTCTCCGCGCCCTCCAGCGCTTCGCCATTCACCCGTATCACCTGTTTTCCTCCCTTCAAGCCCATTGCAGACCGCGGACCTGTGAATCTCAATTTCAGAAATAACCGCATAAAAAAGCCACACGAAAGTTCACACCCGCGGTGGTGTGCCCCTTCGTGTGGCTGATACTTCACAAGCATGTCCGCACTCTGTTTGCAATTATATTGCAAAGGTTTTGAAATGTCAAGCCCAATGTTTATCCTTGGAGGCGCTTGTTCCTTCCCTCCTTCGCAGCCCTGCCGCATCCGCGCTTTGGATTTGAGCTTTGACAGGCATAAATCCAAAGCGCAGGTTTCGTCCAACAGAAGCACCCTTGTGCCGGATGGTTTCTCTCAATCAATGAAGTCGCCGCCGCTCCCGCTGTCGCTGCCGCCGCCGAAATCGGAGAAGCCACCGCCACCGCCGCTGCTGTCGCTCCAGTTGTCGAAGCTGCTGCTATCGAAGCTGCTGTCGGAGCTGGACGACGGGGCGCTGG
>CAMBWJ010000396.1 GCA_945871545.1 uncultured Clostridia bacterium
CCCCCCCCCCCACCCCCCCCCCCCCGCCGACCACCACCCCCCTGGATCCTCCGCTGACCGATTTCGACTACGAGCCCGTGCTGGACCGCATGGCGCGCGAGCTCCCGGAGTGCGGCACCGTGCTGCGCCAACTCTACACCGGAGAGGAGCCGAGAGAAGAGCGTGATTAAGAAGGTATTCGCAAACGGCATTGAAATTGGCTATCAGGATCGCGGGCAGGGCGAGCCGCTGGTGCTGGTGATGGGCCTGGGCGCGTCGAGCCTGAAGTGGGAGCCGCACATCCTCTGCTATGAGCAGCACTTCCGGGTGCTGGCGATCGACAATCGTGGCTCGGGGTGCAGCTCCAAGCCCGAATGTGAGTCTTACAGCATCGCGGACATGGCGGCGGACGTGATTGCGCTTCTGGATGCGCTGGGCATCGAGCGCGCTCACGTCAACGGCATCTCCATGGGCGGCGCGGTTGCGCAGTATCTGGCGATCTACTATCCCGAGCGCGTCAAGTCGGTGATTCTCACCAACACCTTCCCGCGCTGCAACGTCAGCTTCCGGCGCTGTATCGAGTTCCTGCGCGACGCGGTGGATCAGCTGGATGGCAGGAGCTTCGGCAGGATCGCCCAGAGGATGATCTTCTCGTCGGTCTTCCAGGATCGCAACGAGGCCTATCTGCTGGACGCTGAGGCCAACGATGCGGACGCGGCCAATCCCATGCCGGCCTACGCCTACAAGGCCCAGTGCAACGCCATCCTCGCCTTCGACGAGTCGGCCAATCTGGGAAAGATTCAGGCCGCCGGTGCTGGTGGTGGCGGGCGATCACGACCTGCTCGCCACCGTGCCGCTGGTCATGGAGATGGTGAACGCGATCCCCAACTGCCGCCTCCACATGGTCAAGGGCAGCGGCCATGTGCAGCACTGGGAGGATCTGGAGGGCTACAACAGGGTCACCCTGGATTTCCTGCTGGAACAGGCGAAGTAAGACAGAATGCCCGGATGCGGCTTCAACGGAAGCTCCGTCCGGGCATGTTTTGTTTGCGAGAATGCGCTTGACGCGGCGCGCGGCTTCCCCTATAATGGAAACAAGCAGTCCGGGCGCGTCTGTGGTTGCAAGTCGATGCCAGGCGCGGGCAAAGCGATCCACGTAAACCGGCAAATGTCCGGCGAGCATGGCGCGCCTTAGAGGTAAGTCCTGCCGGCCAAAAATTCTTCCGAGAGGGTCAGTAGTGGGGAGGCAGAGTCCTTATGAGCGAACGCTCCAGCAGGCGAGTGTGGGGTCAAAGACCAGGTCAGGCGTTCGGACTGCGGTTTTTGTGTACAAAATAGTCAATTTGTAGTGCTGGAATATGAATTGATCGCACAAAAATTGCTATCAGGTAATAGTTAGGGTCATCTGCACTGCACAAAACGGTGCATATTATGTGCCGATAACATAGTTGATGCCCGCATTGCGCACGTCGCTCAGACGTGAAGATTCGACCTGAATGTAGCGGTCGGTCGTGTCCGACTTCGTGTGTCCCAGACAAGCACCAATTGCCCTTACTTCAACGCCCGCCGCATGTAGCATGGAAGCATAGGAGTGCCGCAGCTCCCGCGCGTCGAGTCTGGGAAGCCTGGAATAGATGCGGGCTGCATTGCGAAGCTGTTTGACCTGATAATCGTTGTAGAGCGCGCCGTTTTCATCCGCAAGCAGATAGCCGCGATCCTGCCTGTGTGGCTCCAGAACGGCGATCAGCTCGTCTGGCATCGGAAGGGTGCGCTTGCTTATCGGCGTCTTTGTGGGGCCGACAATGGGCTTGCTGGACGGATATGTGACCGCCCGCTCCACATGCAGAAGCTTGCCGGAAAAATCGATGTCCTCCCAGCGAAGCCCCAGCATCTCCTCGCGCCGCAGCCCCGTGTACAGCATAAGCGCGAGATAAAACTGAATCTGGCAGTCCTCCACATTTCTGATCCTTGCGATCAGATTTTTTATTATCTCCGTGGAGAGTGCTTCAATTCCTTCGCTCTTCTTTCCGCCAAGCTGAATGCGGCTGCTCTTCGCCGGATTCTTCTCCAGCAAACCGTCTTCGCATGCGGAATTGAGGATTTCTCCCAGAAAGGTCAGCTTCTGCCCGATGGTGTCTGTCGTGTTCCTCTGGATGGCATTCAGGTAATCCTGCACCTGCGACACGCCAATGCGCTCTATGGGTGTGGCTTTGAAGAAACGGCAAAGCTCTTTCAGCCAACCCCTCTGCGTGATTGCAGTCGTTTCCCGGAGATGGGATTTGAAGCGCCCATACCATTCCTGTGCATATTCCGAGAATGGATGGGAGCATGCCGGTGAGGATGGAGCGGGGCGGCATATTTCGGGTAGAAAGTCACGGATTCGCCCGCTTTCGATGTATGCACGTACGATGTTATCGTTGCGTTGATCCTGCGACTTGCCGCTGATCTGCTTGTAGACGGGTCTGTCGTTCGCGTCGAGTCCCATCAGGACTCTGGTTCGTTCATACGCCATCGGATTGCCTCCATCTGGCGCATCTTGTAAAGCGTTCGTGCAGTTGTCAAGGGTCTGAATCAAGGATAACGCAGGGAAGATGCTGCTGTCAAGCGTTCGCTTGAATCTGCCAGCTTGCACTTTGCTTTGATGAAGCATTTCGAGAGGTGCGTCATAAAAATGAAATAAATTGTAAAATATATGTAATATATCAAATCCCGCGCGAAATCCAAAAGGAATT
>CAMBWJ010000397.1 GCA_945871545.1 uncultured Clostridia bacterium
CTGGACGATCTGCTGATGCGCTTTACAGAAATCGTGCTGAGCATCCCGAGCCTTCTGCTGGTGGTGCTGATTCAGGCGATCCTGGGCAAGGCGAACGTGCTGAGCATCTCGCTGGTCATCGGCGTGACGGGCTGGACGAGCATCGCCAAGGTCGTGCGCACGGAAGTGCGGCGCATCCGCAACAGTGAGCACGTGATCGCCGCGCGCTGCATGGGCGCGGGCTTCTTCCGCATCCTGTGGAAGCACCTTGCGCCGAACTTCTTCTCCTCCATCATGTTCATGGTCGTCATGAACGTGCGCAGCGCCATCGTGGCCGAGTCCACGCTCAGCTTCATGGGCATCGGACTTCCGCTGGAGGTCATCAGCTGGGGCAGCATGCTTTCGCTGTCGGAGAAGGCGCTCAGCTCCGGCGCGTGGTGGATCATCCTCACCCCCGGCGCGTTCCTGGTGGTCACCATGCTGTGCATCACCAACCTCGGAAACGCCCTGCGCAGAAACGTGAGCCGCAAGGAGAGCAACCTGTAAAATCCCCGCCTTTTTCTGCGGGGCGGCGTTTCTGCAATCCCGTTTTGGTGGATATATAGACAGATTCTCACAAAAGGAAGGTCATCAGCTATGCTTGAAATCAATTCCATCGCCCCGGACTTCAGCCTTCAGGACAAGGACGGCAATGACGTGCGCCTGTCCGACTTCGCCGGAAAGCGGGTCGTGCTCTACTTCTACCCCCGGGACAACACCCCCGGCTGCAGCCGTCAGGCCTGCGCCTTCGCCGCCGCATACGACGGCTTCCGCGAACTCGACGCGGTGGTCATCGGCGTGAGCAAGGACTCCGTCGCATCCCACCAGCGCTTTGCGGAGAAGTACAACCTGCCCTTCATCCTGCTCTCCGATCCGGAGCACCAGGTGATCGAGGCATACGGCGCGTGGCAGGAGAAGAAGAACTATGGCAAGGTGAGCATGGGCACCGTGCGCTGCACTTACGTCATCGGCCCCGACGGCCGCATCGAAAAGGTGATGCCCAAGGTCAAGCCCGACACCAACGCCGCCGAGATTCTGGAGTACCTGCGGGGCTAACGCAGGCATTCCGATCCGCAGAAAACGCCCGGAGCAGATGTTCTGCTCCGGGCGCATTTTGTCTCGCCGAATTATTCCACCGTCACGCTCTTGGCCAGGTTGCGGGGCTTATCCACATCCAGGCCCTTGGTGATGCTCAGGTAGTAGCCGAGCAGCTGCAGAGGAATGACCGCGAGGCTGGCGGTGAAGTGGGGATCCGTCTTGGGGATGTACACGGTGAAGTCCGCCGTGTCCTCGGTGTTGTAGTTGCCGTAGTTGGTGATGCCCATCAGGTACGCGCCGCGGCTCTTGCACTCGGCCATGTTGCTGATCATCTTCTCGTAGAGCGCCTCCTGGGTGAGGATGCCGATCACCAGCGTGCCATCTTCGATGAGGCTGATCGTGCCGTGCTTGAGCTCGCCGGCGGCATAGGCCTCGGAGTGCACATAGCTGATCTCCTTCATCTTCAGGCTGCCCTCCAGGCTGATGGCATAGTCGATGCCGCGGCCGATGAAGAAGGCCTCCCGGGCGTTGGAGAACTTGGCCGCGAACCACTGAATGCGCTCCTTGTCCTCGATCACGCGCTCGATCTTCTCCGGGATGGCGCGCAGCTCCGTCAGCAGGCGGTCATGCTCGGCCGCATCGATCATGCCCCGCGCCTCCGCCATTGCAATGGAAACCAGGTAGCCCACGATCAGCTGGGTGCTGTACGCCTTGGTGGTGGCCACGGCGATCTCCGGGCCGGCGTAGGTGTAGATCACGTGATCGGCCTCGCGGGCGATGGAGGAGCCCACGACGTTGACGATGGCGAGGGTCTGCACGCCCTGGCTCTTCGCCTCGCGAAGCGCAGCCAGACTGTCGGCGGTCTCACCGCTCTGGCTGATGATGATCACCAGGGAATCGGGCGTGAGCAGCGGCTTGCGATAGCGGAACTCCGAGGCGATGTCCACCCGCACCGGGATCCGCGCCAGATCCTCCATCACGTACTGCGTGACCACGCCCACGTGGTAGGCCGATCCGCAGGCCACGATGTGCACCTGGCTGAAGCTGCGCAGCATCTCCTCGGTGACGCCCGCCTCGCTCAGATCCACGCGCCCGTCGCGCACGATGGAATTGATGGTGTCCGTCACAACCCGGGGCTGCTCATGGATCTCCTTCATCATGAAGTGCTCAAAGCCGGCCTTTTCGGCGGACTCCGCATCCCAGGTGATCTGCACGGGCTGCTTGTCGATGGGCTCCTGGTCCACGGTGCAGAAGCGCACCGTGCCCTTGCCCAGCCGGGCGATCTCCATGTTGTCGATGTAGTAGACGCTGCGGGTGTACTTCAGGATCGCCGGAACGTCCGAGGCCAGATAGGCCGCGTCCCCCTCCACGCCGATGATCATCGGGCTGTCGCGGCGGGTGGCGAAGATCTCGCCCGGATAGTCCTTGAACATGATCGCCAGGGCGTAGGAGCCGCGAATGCGCATCATGCTGCGGGCGATGGCCTCCACCGGGCCTCCCTTGTACTTCTTGTAGTAATAGTCGATCAGCTTGGTGGCGACCTCGGTGTCGGTCTGGCTGTAGAAGGTGTAGCCGTTCTTCACCAGCTTATCCCGCAGAAACTGATAGTTTACAATGATGCCGTTGTGCACCAGCACCC
>CAMBWJ010000398.1 GCA_945871545.1 uncultured Clostridia bacterium
GGGTAGCACTTATGGAGAGTTATGGAGAGATAGGGCGAGTGCCTGTTAATCTTTCTTCTATTATATAATATCATATCCCAACCTATGAATCAATCGCCGGAAATCAATGCCCATTCGTTTTCATGCCGCTTTGCTTGAAATGTCACAATTCACTGCTACAATGGAACATGGACAAGCTTACGATAGAATACGATAGAATAAGATGGGACTGATACATTTGAAATACAACACGATCCTCTTTGACCTGGACGGCACCCTGACGGAGTCCGGCATCGGCATCACCCGCAGCGTGGCCTACGCCTACGAAAAGCTGGGCCTGCCCGTGCCGGAGCAGGCGGTGCTGGACCGCTTCGTGGGGCCACCGCTGGTGGCAGCGTTCATGGAGTACGCCGGACTGAGCGAGGCGGAAGCGCGCCACGCCGCAGACGTGTACCGGGAGCGCTTCTCCGAAATCGGCTGGCGGGAGAACCGGCTCTACACCGGCATCGCGCCGCTGTTGAAGGAGCTGAAGGCGCAGGGCTGCTATCTGGGCATCGCCAGCGGCAAGCCGGAGATCTTCGTGCGCCGCATCGCGGATTACTTCGGCTTCGCGCAGTACTTCGACGCCATCGTAGGCATCCACATGGAGACCACCCACGCGGACAAGCACGATTTGATCACCCAGGCCCTGAACGGGCGCAGCATTGCGGGCGCTGCCATGGTGGGCGACCGCAAGTTCGACATGGCCGCAGCCCGGGACATGGGCCTGCGCGCCATCGGCGTGAGCTACGGCTACGGTTCCCACGAGGAGCTTGCCGAGTCCGGCGCGGACGAGATCGCCGACAGCGTTGCGGAGCTGCGCGAGATCCTGCTGCCGGGCGTGCCGGTGGCTCCGGGACGCTTCATCACCTTCGAGGGCGCGGACGGCTGCGGCAAGAGCACCCAGATGAACCTGCTGGCCGAGCGCCTGCGGGAGCGCGGCTACGACGTGCTCTGCACCCGCGAGCCCGGCGGCTGCGAGATCTCCGAGCGCATCCGCGAATTGGTGCTGGACATCCGCCACAGGGGCATGTCCTCCGAGTGCGAGGCCCTGCTCTACGCCGCATCCCGCGCGGAGCACGTGCGTCAGGTGCTGCTTCCGGCGGTAGAAAATGGAAAAATTGTGCTCTGCGATCGATTTTTGGATTCAAGTTTCGCATATCAGGCCCGTGGGCGTGAACTTGGAGACGATTTTATACGTCAAATAAACGCACCGGCAAGGGCGATCACCCCCGACCGCACGCTGCTGTTCGTGGGGGATCGGGAGGCCGTTTCGCGGCGGCTGCGCTCGGGAACGCAGCTCGACCGCATCGAGGTGGAGGGCGACAGCTTCGTCCGCCGCGTCTATCAGGCCTACGAGGAGATTCACGCCGCCGAGCCGGAGCGCGTGCACCTCATCGATTCCAATCGCACGATTGAAGAGATCTTCGCGGACGTGTGCGCCGACGTCGACGGCCTGATCGGCTGATCCACCCCTGACTTCCCGCCAAAGGAGTTGAAAATATGGCATACGAAAATCTGTGCATGTACTGCTTTCAGGATCTGAACGGCGAGAGCATCTGCCCGCACTGCGGCAAGGACGCCCGCGCCGCGGTTCCGCAGATCCAAATGCTGCCGGGCAGCCTGGTGTACCGCGACCGCTTTCTGGTGGGCCGCGCGCTGGGCCAGGATTCGGGCGGCATCGTGTACACCGCGCTGGACACCAAGCGCGGCGGCACCATCCGCATCCGCGAATACCTGCCCCGCAACTGCGCCGAGCGCCTGAACGACGGCACCGTCGTGCCCGTGGCCGGCATGGAGGACGCCTTCGAGGCCGGCATGCGGAAGCTGCGCGCCAGCGTGGAGAGCGTGGAGGATCCCAAGAAGCGCCACTTCTATTTTGAAGAAAACGGCACGGCTTACATCGCCCAGCGCAAGAACGGCGCGAGTGCATCCGCAGCGGACGGCGGCGACATGGACGATATGGACGACGAGGCCGATCATCGCAAAAAGATCGCGCTCTACATCTGCATCGCGGCCGCCGTGGTGCTGGTGATCGCGCTGGGCCTGGTGCTGTTCCTCAACTCCATGAGCGACCCGGACGACGTGACGCTGGACAATCCGCTCACCACCGTGGCTGCCGACGCCACCTGGATGCCGCTGGCCACGCCCACCCCCACGCCCTACGCCACCGCAACCTTCGCGGCGCTGGTGGATCCGGAGCTTTCGTGGATGGACTACACCTACGACGGCGACGTGGAGAAGGAGTACGACCAGCAGCAGCAACAGGCCGCCTCCCCCACGAAGATGCCCACCATCATCTCCGAGGAGAAGCACGACACCATCAGTGGATCCTCCAGCACCACCGACGTCACCACCCTGCAAAAGAAGCTGGTGCAGCTGGGCTGGCTGAGCAGCTCCAACGTGACGGGCAGGTACGATTCCGCCACCAAGCAGGCCGTGAAGGACTTCCAGACCTACGTCAACGAGCACTGCTCCCCGGCGAAGAAGCTGGCCGTGGACGGCATCGCGGGCGAAAAGACCCTGCAGTGGCTGTACAATTCCTCGGTCTCGCTGACCAGGCCCACGCCCACGCCGAAGCCCTGGCAAACCTCCGCCCCCGACAACGGCGTGTACCAAGAGGGCTCCTCAAAAAACCTGAATCGCGGACTGCAGCAGCAGCGGAT
>CAMBWJ010000399.1 GCA_945871545.1 uncultured Clostridia bacterium
AAGGTTCTACCGCGTGGACGGCGCGCGCGACCGCAGCGGCACTGGGCTGGGGTTGTCCAACGTGAAGTGGATCGTGGATGCGCACGGCTGGCGCGTGGACGTGGAAAGCGCACCGGGGGTGGGAACGATCTTTCGTCTGCATCTGCCGCCGGTGCAGGGGACGGCGTGATTTTTTCCGATCTCCCGAAATTTTCTTTCTGAAGCCGGGTTGGAAAAGCACGGAAGTGCGGAAAACTCGGATTGACGGCCTTTGGCGGCGGTGCTATGATCGGTAGCACCGCCGCCGTGCGTTTCTGCGCGGCGCGGAAGAAATGCGGGCCCGGGAGGTGGAGCATATGGCGGAAGCGAGGATGAACCGGCGCGGCGAGACGCGCGCGCTGTTGCAGCGCTGGGGCGGCACGATGGAGGACATCCGGCGGCTGGAACGGGAGCGCGATGCGCTGCGGCAGTGGGCCGAAGATGCGTGCTGCACGCTGCGGGGGCGGAGTCTGGACGGATTGCCGCGCGGCGGCGGGACGCGCGACCTGGGCGACGTGGTGGAGGCTGCGATGCAGCGGTCGGAGATGTACGCGGAGCAGTCGCTGCACATCGACGGCGAGATTGCGGAACGGCTGCGCCTGCGCAACGAACTGGAGGGGCTGGTGCACCGCCTGCCGCCGGTGCAGGAGCGGGTGATCGTGCTGCGTTATGCCGACCGCCATCCCTGGCGGAGCATTGCGCTGCGCCTGAACTACGACGAGGGGCACGTGCGCCGGATCGAGACGCAGGCCGTGGACTGGATCGGCGCGCAGATGGAGAAGGGGGAGAGCGCCTGAGCGCAGGTTCCCGGAAAGGACGCGCGTTTCTGCGCGCCCGGACGTGGTAGTATGACAGCATCCGATGCGAATCGGGGCGGGGGAGCGATCCTCCGCCCCTTTCTCGTGCCAGTTCATCCGCAGCCATGGATGGGGCTGCGTCGAAAGGAGGGAGGAGATGGAAAACGAAAGGGAGGCGGCTGCTGCGAAAGAACGTAGGATCGTGCGCACCTCGGAGGTGATCGCGCCGACGTACCACGGGCTCTGGCGGGACGTGCGTGCCGGGCGGCACCGGGAGTACTGGCTCCGGGGCGGGCGCGGTTCGGGCAAGTCCAGCTTCATCAGCGCGGCCATCCTGTTCGGCATGCTGAAGCATCCCAACGCCAGCGCGATGATCTACCGGCGCGTGGCCGCGACGCTGCGGGAGTCGGTGTACGAGCAGATGGTCTGGGCCATCGAGCGCTTCGCGCTGCGCAGCTACTTCGAGCTGCGCCTGACGCCGCTGGAGATCCGCTGCATCCCCACCGGGCAGAAAATTCTGTTTCGCGGTGCGGACAATCCCGGAAAATCGAAGTCGATCAAGCTCGCGAAGGGCTACTTCGGCTACCTGTGGTTCGAGGAGCTGGCGGAGTTCGGCGGCATGGAGGCGATTCGCAGCCTGCGCGCGTCGGTGCTCCGGGGCGGTGATCCGGGGATCACCTTTTGCAGCTACAATCCGCCGCCCAGCACGCAGAGCTGGGTGAACGCCGAGGCGCTGCTGCCACGGGAGGGCAGGCTGGTGCACAGCAGCAGCTATCTGGACCTGCCGAAGGCGTGGCTGGGGGATGCGTTCCTCGCCGAGGCGGAGCTTCTCAAAGCCGAGGATGGGCGGGCCTATCGCCACATGTACCTGGGCGAGGCCGCCGGCAGCGGCGGGGGCGTGTTTGAGAACCTGTGCCTGCGCACCATCCCCCAGGAGCAGATCGAACGCTTCGGCGCGGTGTATTCGGGGCTGGACTTCGGCTGGTTCCCCGATCCGCTGCACTTCGTGCGCTGTGCATACGACGCGGCGCAGCGCAGGCTATGGATCTTCGACGAGTACCGGACGGTGAAGACATCCAACCTGAACGTGTTTCTCCATCTGAAGGAGAACATGAACCTGACAGCGACCGAGGAGGTGATCGCCGACAGCGCGGACATGAAGTCCATCGGCGACATGCGCTCCTACGGCATGCGCTGCATGGCCGCCACGAAGGGCCCGGGCAGCGTGCGCGCCAGCATGCGCTGGCTGCAGGGACTTAAGGAGATCGTGATCGATCCCCGGCGCTGTCCGGCGGCGGCGAGGGAGTTCTCCAAGTACGAGTATGAGCGCGGCGCGGACGGCGGCTTCGTGGAGGCATATCCCGACCGCAACAACCATGCCATCGACGCGGTGCGCTATGCGACCAACCGGATCTGGCTGCGCTGCGGCGCGTGAGCATGTGAGACGAGAATGGAGGAATGAGAGATGTGGGAGAGGCTGAAGGAGTGGCTGCAGCGGCGCATGGCGGCGGGCGTGCAGGACTGCGGCGCGCCCCTGGACGACTTTGTCGCCCGCTACGAGGACGGGGAGGGCGAGAACATCACGGCGGTCATCGCCGGAAAGCTGGCGATGCTGGCATTCGCCGACAGTGCGCTGGCGGTGGAGGATTGCAATTGCCCGGAGACACCCGGCGCGCGCGTGCTGCTGATCCGGGAGCTGCTTGCGGAGCTGTGGCACAACGACGCGGGCTGGATCACCGCGCAGATGCTGGGCAAGGGCGGAAAGCTGCTGCTGCCCACCTACGACGGCGGCGCGCTGCACATCCGGGCGATCGATCAGTCGCGCATCGCCATCCGGGGGATGGACGGCAGCCGGATCGCGGCGGC
>CAMBWJ010000400.1 GCA_945871545.1 uncultured Clostridia bacterium
TTCGGGCGACCTGTTCTGCGGCGATACTCATCTCTGCTTCGACCTGCGCCAGCTCTGCTTCCAGCGCATCCGTGTCGAACACCGTGCTGCGAATGGCGTCAAAGCTGTCCCTGATCTCGTTGCGCTTCCCGACCAGCTTGTTCAGCGCGGAGAGGAACAGCTGCTTCAGCGTTTCCTCATCGAAATGGGGTGTGCCGCAGGGCTGGTCGCCATCGTATTTCCTGTTGCATCGCCAGACTACCCGGCGATACTTGTCATTGGAATGCCACACCTTGGAGCCGTACATGCCGCCGCATTCACCGCAGCAAATGGTGCTGGAGAAAACCCGGACGCCGCTGTGCCGGTTGGGGCCGGGCTTCCGCATCGAAATCTCCCGCTGCACCATATCGAATACATCCTCCGGGATAATGGCTTCATGGTCGCCGGTCACATAATACTGCGGCACCTGCCCCTGATTCTTCACCTGCTTTTTCGTGAGGAAGTCCTCGGTAAAGCACTTCTGCAGGAGCGCGTCACCCTTGTACTTTTCATTCTGGAGAATGCTCTGCACCGTCTTGGGGTTCCATCTGTCCTTGCCGCCGGGAGACCGGATGCCGTCAGCCGTCAGGCCTGCCGCAATGGTGTGGGGCGTGGCCCCCTGCAGAAACTCGGTGTAGATGCGCTTAACGATCTCTGCCTGCTCCGGATTCACCACCAGCTCACCGTTCTCCCCGCGATCGTAGCCCAGGAAGCGGCTGAAGGGAACCGAAACCTTGCCGTCTGCCATGCGCTTACGCTGACCCCAGGTGCAGTTTTCACTGATGGAGCGGCTTTCCTCCTGTGCCAGTGATGACATGATGGTAATGAGCAGCTCGCCCTTGCTGTCGAAGGTCCAGATGTTTTCCTTCTCAAAGTAGCATTCGTCGGCAACAGCATCGGTGAGCTGGGCAACGCCGCCACCAACGTGGCCTTCCCCATCGTGGTGGTGGTTGCGGCGCTGGCGATCACCTTCGGCTTCGGCGGCGCGTCCGCGTTCAGCCTGTACCTGGGCGGAAAGCAAAACGAAAAGGCGAAGTCCGTGGCGGCCAACAGCATCACGCTGATGCTGCTGACCGGAGTCGCGGTGGGTATCGTCACCCTCGCCTTTCTGCGGCCGATCCTCGTGGCGTTCGGCGGCAGGGGCCAGACGCTGGAGTACGCCGTGGAGTACACCCGCATCATCGCCATCGGCACGCCGCTTGCCATGCTCAGCTCCGGCGCAAGCCAGCTGATCCGCGCCGACGGAAGTCCGCGCTACGCCATGGCCGCCACCATGACGGGCATCATCCTGAACTGCATTCTCGACCCGGTGCTGATCTTCGGCTTCCACATGGGCATGACCGGCGCGGCCCTGGCCACCGTCATCGGCCAGCTGGCGTCGTCCATCCTGATTCTCCGCTATCTACGGGGGTTCAAGAGCGTCGAGCTGCATGCAGGCGACTACCGGCTGAAGAAGGAGAGCGCCCTCCGCATCGTGAAGATCGGCATCGCCTCGGGCGCGATGCAGTTTGCCAGCACGATCATCAGCATCGTGCTGAACAACGTGCTGGGACACTACGGCGAGCTGTCCCAGTACGGGCGCGACATTCCCCTGGCCTGCGTGGGAATCATCACCAAGGTCTGCGCGCTGTTCGACGGCGTGGCGCTGGGCATCGCCCAGAGCATCCAGCCGATCATCGGCTACAACTACGGCACCGGCAATTACGCCCGCATCAAGGAGGCGTTCTGGAAGGTCGCGCGGGTGATCCTCTGCATCTCGGTCAGCGCGTTTCTGTGCTTCCAGCTCTTCCCCCGGCAGATCATCTCGATCTTCGGCGGCGGAGACGAACTGTACTTTGAATTCGCCGTGCGCTATTTCCGCATCTACCTGTTCTGCATCTTCATCGTGGGATTGCAGCTGCTGTGCGCCCAGTTCTTTCCCTCCATCGGCAAGGGCGGAATCGGCGTCTTTGTCTCTTTGCTCCGGCGCGCCTTCCTGCTGCTGCCGCTGGTGCTCATCTTCCCGATGATCTGGGGCATCGACGGCGTATTGTGGGCAGGACCCGTTGCGGATGGTCTGGCCGGCATCATTTCGCTGCTGCTCGTCCGGCACGAGATGAACAAGTGGCACATCTCCCCGGCCAGCCCCCGGACAGCCTGACTTGCAGAAGCTGTGCTGCCAATCGCCATTAACAATACACAAACAAAATTCCAGCATTACGCAAATAAACTTGCCCTATAATGCGTTCTGTCAACAGGAAGAACGATTCAAAGGAAGGATAAGGAGAATGAAGAAGAAAGATTTTGCGTATCTGCTGCTGGGGGTTGTGGGTGGTCTGCTGTTTGCGCTGGGCATGTGCATGTGCCTGCTGCCGGAGTGGAATGCATTCACGCCCGGTGTTATTGTGACGGCGCTGGGTGCGCTGGTGCTGCTGGTTCTGGCGCTGGTTCGATGGATCGCAGCCGGAAAGCCCGTTGCGAAGGTCAACTGGAGGGCCGTCGGAAAGATCGCATACGGCGTGGTTGCAGCACTGGTGCTGGGCACCGGCATGTGCATGATCATGGTGTTTGAAGGACTGATGATCCCCGGCATCCTCGTCGGCATCGTGGGCATCATCCTGCTGGTGGGTCTGATTCCGGTGGTCAACCGTCTTCAGGTCAACGGCGTGCTGTCGACCT
>CAMBWJ010000401.1 GCA_945871545.1 uncultured Clostridia bacterium
GACGGTCGGGCGCGGGCAGAAATTCTCACGACGACGCTTACGGAGAAGAAATGATATGGAAGAGAAGCTGAACTTTGAGGCAGGCATGCAGGAGCTCGAAGAGCTGGCCAGGGCGCTGGAGAGCGGCGAAATGACGCTGGAAGCCTCCTTTTCCGCCTTTGAGCGTGCAAACGTGCTGCGCAAGGAATTACAGAAGCTGTTGGACGAGGGCGACGAAAGAATACGCGTTCTCACCGCGTCCGGTGAGGACGAGCTGAATGCGGAGGAGATCAAATGAAGACCCTGAAGGAATACGCGGAGATCGTGAATGCGCGGCTGTGCACGGTTTTCCCTGAGCTTGCGGAGAACAGCTTTGCCGAGGGGGAGATGCCCGAGCTGCTGGTGCGCTCGATGAATTACAGCCTGCTGGCGGGGGGCAAGCGCCTGCGCCCGAGCATGCTGCTGGCTGCGGTGGACATGCTGGGCGGGGACGTGGACTTCGCGCTTGACTTCGCCTGCGCGGTGGAGATGATCCACAGCTATTCGCTGATTCACGACGACCTGCCGGGCATGGACGACGACACCATGCGCCGCGGACGTCCCACGAACCACGTTGTATTTGGCGTGGGTCAGGCGATTCTCGCGGGCGACGGCCTGCTGAACGCGGCCTTTGAGCTGATGCTGAAGCGCGCGCTGGAGAAGCCGGAGCTGGCGCAGCGCAGCCTGCGCGCGATCTACGAGATCGCAACCGGCGCGGGCGTGACCGGCATGATCGCCGGGCAGGTGCTGGACCTGTACTGCGAACACAATGCGGTGATGGATGACCACGCGCTGAGCTTCATTCACCGGGACAAGACAGCCTGCATGTTCATCTATCCGCTGCGCGCAGCGGGTGCGCTTGCCGAGGCCACGCAGGAGCAGATTGATGCGTTGGGGCGCTACGGCGAAAACTTCGGCCGCATCTTCCAGGCAACGGACGATCTGCTGGACGTGCTGGGCGACGCTGCCGAGATGGGTAAGACGCTGGGCAAGGACGCGGAGCAGGGCAAGCTGACCGTGGTTTCCCTGCACGGCGTGGAGGGTGCGCGCGCGCAGGTGCGCATGCTGCTGGAGCGCGCCATGACGGAGCTGGACAGCTTCGGTGCCGGGGCGCAGTTCTTCCGCGATCTGATTGCGTCCATGGTGGATCGCACGAAATAATGCTTGGTAGAGGGGATTACGAATGCTGAAGGAGCTTCAGAATCCGTCACAACTGAAAAGGATGTCCTATCGGGAGCTGGAGGCGCTTGCTGCCGAGATCCGCACGGAGCTCATCGACACAGTCGCCGAATGCGGCGGTCACCTTGCGTCCAATCTGGGCGTGGTGGAGCTGACGCTGGCGATGCACCGCGTGTTCAACTGCCCGGAGGACAAGTTCGTCTTTGATGTGGGGCACCAGTGCTACGTGCACAAGATGCTCACCGGCAGGTACGCCCAGTTCCGTACGCTGCGCAAGCAGGGCGGCATCAGCGGCTTCCCGGATGCGGATGAGAGTGTCTGCGACACCTTCGTGGCCGGACACGCCTCCAGCGCGATCTCGGCGGCGCTGGGTATGGCGCGCACGCGGGACGTGATGCACGCGGACAACAGCGTGGTCGCCCTCGTCGGCGACGGAGCGCTGACCGGCGGCATGTGCTACGAGGCACTCAACGATGCGGGTCAGAGCAAGACGCGAATGATCGTGATTCTGAACGACAACGAGATGTCCATCTCCCGGAACGTGGGCGCGCTCAGCGGCTATCTGAACGGCCTGCGCCAGAGCCGCAGCTACTGCGCCTTCAAGCGCACGGTGCGCCGCGGCCTGGAAAAGATCCCCGGCATCGGCGTGCCGGTGTTTCATTTCATTGAGAAGCTGCGCGACGCGCTGAAGTCACTGTTCATCGACGGCAAGTTCTTTGAGGCGCTGGGCTTTGTCTACATCGGGCCCATCGACGGCCACGACATCAAGCATCTCTGCCGCATCCTGAACCGTGCCAAAAACGACAAGCGTCCCGTGCTGGTGCATGTGGTGACCCAGAAGGGCAAGGGCTACCGTCCTGCGGAGAGCCACCCGGACGCCTTCCACGGCGTTGCGCCCTTCTATGTGGAGTCCGGCAAGGCGCGCAGCGGCAGCGATGCGGGCTGCGGCGAGATCATCGCGCATCAGCTGAGCGAAATGGCCGACAGCGACATCCGCATCAGCGTGATCAGCGCTGCGATGCCCTCGGGCACGGGCATGCAGGAGTTCCAGAAGCAGCACCCGGATCGCTTCTTCGACGTGGGCATCGCCGAGGAGCATGCGGTGACGATGGCTGCGGGCATGGCCGCCTCCGGCATGAAGCCCTATGTGGCGATCTATTCCACCTTCATGCAGCGCGCCTACGACCAGATTCTCATCGACGTGTGCCGCTGTGAGCTGCCGGTTACCTTCCTGCTGGATCGCGCGGGCTTCGTCGGCGCGGACGGCAAGACCCATCAGGGCCTGTTCGATCTCAGCTACCTGCGCGCGATGCCCAATCTGATTCTGGCTGCACCGCGGGACGTGCGCGACCTGAAGAAGCTCATCGACCTGAGCGCCAGCGTCAACCAGCCCATGGCCATCCGCTACCCCAAGGCGGGGCTGGATCTCGGCCCGAGAATGGCGGCACAGCAGCCGCTGAAGGTGGGCGAGTGG
>CAMBWJ010000402.1 GCA_945871545.1 uncultured Clostridia bacterium
CAGCCGGGACTCCAGCCTGGCCTTGCCCGCCTTGTACTTCAGCAGCGTGTCCATGGCCTTGCGCACGCGCTCCTGCGTCATCCTGCGCGCGGCCGGCTTCTCTGCCAGCACCTGCGCCGCCGGGATGGGCTCCTGCACGCCCTGGGTCGGCTGCATGGGCTGCCGGGCGCGCTGCACCATCTGCAATGCATCCGGCGCAAGGCCATCCCGCTGTAGGTTCTGCTCTACATCCTCCGCAGTGCGGTTGATCTCCTGCGTGTCCGGCTCCATGCGCCTCTGCGGGGGCTTTTTATCCTTTGCCATGTTACTCCTCCAGTCGAATCTGTGTCGTGATGATGCGCCCATCGCGGCGCGCGCCCTGCATCTGGTTCAGCGGGTCGCTGGTGAACTGTACCTCCACGCGCTTCGGCAGCACCGGCTTAATCGGCCTGCTCATGCACATGTAGCGCCACTCGTCGGCGATGTGGTCCTCGCCGTCTGTGTCCAGGTCCTCCACCTTGTGCTCGTCGTACATCAGGCCCGGGATCGTGCGCCGGAAGCCCGCGCAGGAACTGAACACGTACATCATCGGGTAGCCGTTGTCATCGAAGCGCAGCCGGTAGTGGCATTGCATCCAGCCGGGGATGCGCTCGTGGTCGCCGGGAGTGAACAGCACGCCCTTGCGCGCCGCCTCCTCGGCGATACTCACGCCGTGGCTCGCGTCCCATATGGCGGGGTCGGCCACGCCCGTGATGCGCCTGCCCGCCAGCCAGGGATGCTCGCGCTCGATGCGGGCAATCTCTGCGAACTGCCGGTCGGGCGCCCACTTCAGACCCTCGTTGGGCGTGCGCGTGCAGCCATACAATTCGAGGATGCGATACAGCACGCCCTCGTAGTCCACCGCCCACCATGCGCAGCTGAAGGGCTTGTTGTAGCCGAAGTCGTAGCTGCGGCAGATCGTCCAGCCCTTGGGCGGCTCGAAGGGTTCAATGACGTGCGTCCAGCGGCGCTGCTGCATCAGCTCCTCCACCGTGCAGCCCTCCTCAGCGGCCTTGGCCGGGTCGGGAGAATCCCGGAACTCCTCGAAGAACTGACCCTCAAAGATGTCCCAGCGCCCGTACAGCCACGCCTCGCGCAGCTTGGGCGGCAGCGCCTCCAGCTGCCGCACGTAGTCCGGGTCCTTGGCCATCAGCGCTTTGTTGTCCGTGACCAGGCTCTGGATGAAGCTGTACTCCTCGGGGTTCTCACCGTCCCCGAAGCGGCGGTCGATGAAGATGCGCTTGATGTAGCCGTGCCCCTGCCCGCCGGGGTTCATGGTGTAGTAGATGCGCTTGGGGAAGTCGTTCGCGCCGCGCACGCAGGCCCCGATCACCTTCATCTGGTGCTCCGAGAGCTGCGTGGCCTCGTCCAGGAAGATGACGTCGTACTCCACGCCCTGCAGGCGGTCCAGGTCGCTGTCCTTGGCGCAGTACATGAAATTGATCGTGGAGCCGTTGACGAACTTGAACACCTTGTCCTTGTCGTTGTAGCGCGCCACGTCCCGCAGCAGCACGCGCAGCTGGTTGATGTGGTTATTCACCAGCTCCGGGTAGGTGCGGCGTACGATCAGCATGCGGATGCCCGGATATTCAAACGCCAGCAGCACCGCCTTGGTGCGCACGGCGTGGCTCTTTCCTCCGCCTCTCGCGCCGCCGAAGCCCACATGCTTCGTGGCTGCCTTGTAGAACTGCACCTGCTTCGGACTCGGAGCCTCCAGCGTCAGGTTCACTTCGCCATCTCCTCCCAGCCGTCCGCCAGCACCACACGGATGCTCTTGTCCGTGCCGGTCTCCGCATCCAGTCTGCGCTTCTCCAGGTTGAGGCGCTCAGCGGCAATGCGCTGGGCCTCGGCCTCGGCCTGCGTGGGCAGGTTGTACAGGTTGCGCAAAACCTGCGTCATGTCCTTCAGCGCGCCGGTCAGGTCCTTGATCGCCCGGCTGTCCACCTTGTCGAAGATGCGCTCCTCGGGCCACTCGTCCTTGTCCTCTCGCACCTGCACAAGATGCCGGTGGAACTGCTGCTCGTCCTCAAATACGCCCTCCAGCACGTCCGCCATTGCGTTGGCGGCGTTGATGATCTTCCCCAGGCGGTCGGCCTCCTGGGCGATGCCGGAGGCGATGGCGCGCTCTGCGGCCTCGCGCTGGTAGGCAACGCGCTGGGTGGGCCAGTCCTCGTCCTTGCCATGCGCCAGCGTCTTGGAGTAGCTCACGCCCATCTCCCTGGCCACCTGCCTGTAACTCTTGGCTGTGGAGATGTACGCCAGGCGTACAGCCTCCCAGTCCACAAACGGTGCGCCCATCGTGCTTCACCTCCTGCGCGCGTAGTTCGCGCCCTGTTTTTGTCCTTCGCGTCTATACATGCATTCTAAAAGGCAGCTAAGCGCACAATTGCGCCCAGCTGCCCAGCCCCGATTCAGAATCACCCGCCCGGAGCCTACCCGGGCACAGAAGCTCCTCGGGGTTGCTTCTTTGCGTATGAAAGGAGGAATCACCCTCACTTATATATAGGCATTTTTGAGGCCCTTTTTATGTTAACTTGAAATAAAATTTGATTCAGACCCCAAACCGAGGGCAATTCTGTAGTCAAAACTACAAACCGAAAAATTTTTGTAGTCGCTCAAAACGCCTGTGGCACAGGGCTTTTCGGGCTCCCGA
>CAMBWJ010000403.1 GCA_945871545.1 uncultured Clostridia bacterium
CTGCCCGTCGACCGCCGCACCGGAGCGCAGCGCGTCCAGCGCCTCCATGGCGGCGCGCGCACGCAGCGCGTTGTCCTGGCGCACCGAGCTCAGCTCGGGCCGCACCATGCGGCAGGCGGGGATGTCGTCAAAGCCCACGATGGAGATCTCCCCGGGCACGTCGATCCCCTGCGCTTGCAGCAGGTGCATCAGCTCCAGCGCGTGCTCGTCCGAGACGGCGAACACCGCCGTGTATGTGCGCAGCAGGTCGATGCGCTCCAGATAGAAGCTCCGGCGCGCGGCGCGCAGCATGGGCACCTGCAAGAATTCCGCGCCCGGGCCGAAGCCCTCGCAGAAGCCCTCGTAGCGCTCCGCGTCCATGCAGATGCGGTTGTCCGCCACGCACAGCGCCCTGCGGTGGCCCAGCGATCGCAGATACTGCCCCACCTGATGGCCGCCGTCGCGCTGATCCGTGCAGATGTTGCACATGCCTCCTGCCTGAAGCGACTCCGCGGGCTCCGGGTAGCCGTCGAACACCACCAGCGGAATGCGCATCCGGCCCCGCAGCGCGGCGTAATCCTGGCGGCAGAAGCCCATCAGCACCAGCCCGTCCAGATTCCACATGGAGGCGAAGCGGGCGATCTCGTCGAAATCTGTGGCGCGCTTGACCATCATGAAGCGCCCGCTCTTCTCGATCTCCGCCGACAGGCAGCCCAGTGTGGAGGCCACGAAGCCGTCCTCCAGCGCCCGGGCCTCGTACTTCTCGTGGTCGTTGAGGGCCACGCCGATGATGCGGGAGCTGTTTTGCGCCAGCAGCACCCCCGCCATGCTGGGGATGTACTGCCGCTCCTCCAGCAGCGCCTGCACCCGCCGGGCCGTCTCCGGGGAGACCCTGCCGGTCTTGCCGTGCAGCACGTTGGACACCGTGGCGGTGCTCAGGCCCAGCTCCTCGGCGATGTCGATGATGCGCACACGGCGCTCGTCCATGGCAGGCTCCCCCCTCCGTCGTTCAGCTCTGCTTCAGCAGCGGCGCGATTGCGTCCTGCCAGATCGTTTCAAAGACCTCCTGCCGGCTCGCCTCGTTCAGAATCTCGTGGCGCAGGCCCGGGAACAGCTTGCCCTGCACGTCCGCAAAGCCCGCCTGCTTCATCCGCTCCACCGCATGCCAAAAGCCCTTCTCATCGGGCGCACAGGGATCCTCCGCGCCGGAGAAGAAGCGCACCGGAAGGGCGGGATTTCCCCGCGTCGGGGAGAGTCCGTAGGCCCTGCGCATCAGCCGCAGCAGCGCCCGGTTGCCGTTCAGGGTGAAGGTGAACGTGCACAGCGGGTCGGCCTCGTAGGCGATCACGTTCTCCGCATTGGCCGAAATCCAGCTGCAGGGGTGCTCGGCGCTGGGGAAGCGCTTGGCAAAGGCCCCGATGGTCATCTTCTGCACCAGAGCGCTGTGGTGGCGTTCGCCGAAAATCGCGCTCAACAGGCGGATCAGCACCAGCCCCACGCCCGCAGCGGCGTTCTCGCCGGGACTGCCGCAGACGATCAGCCCGTCGATGTCCTTATCATAGCGGTCGGCGTAGGCGCGCACCGCCAGCGAACCCATGCTGTGACCGAACAGGATCAGCGGAAGCTGCGGCCACTGCGTGCGCATCCAGCGGGTGATCTGGTGCAGGTCCTGCACCACGCCCTCGTCGCCGTCCGCATAGAAGTAGCCCAGATCCTCCGCGCTGCGCACCGACGCGCCGTGGCCGCGGTGGTCGTGGATCACGCACAGACAGCCGCGCGCAGCCAGAAATTCCATGAAGGGCTGGTAGCGCTCCTTGTGTTCGCACATGCCGTGGGCCAGCTGCACCAGGCACCTCGCCTCGCCCTCCGGACGCACCAGCATCACGGACAGCGGCAGGCCGTCGAAGTGTGAATTCAGGGTGATTTTTTCTACGGTGGACATGTCGTGACCTCCTCCCGGAGCACCAGGCTCCCATTTTCTGTGAATATTTTACTACGCCCGGAAGGGACGCGTCAAGGCGGGGCAAAATTCGTTGCAAAAAAAGTGTTGACAAGCGAAAAATCTTGTGCTATAATCCCGCTAAACCGTTGAGGGAGCGTAAGTACGCACCGACAACCTCTTCGACAGAGAGCCGCAGGCGGTGGAATTGCGGCGGAGAGTGCGGCGCGGAATGGGCTTCTGAGGGCGAGCAGAAACGGCCTTGGGCCGGAGTATGGGAGACGGAGGTGGCTCTCCGTAAACAAAGGCCGGCATATGATGGTATGCGCAGAGTGGGCGCGTCGAAGGGCGCGTCAAGCCGGGTGGCACCACAGGATATGTATTTTACGATCCTGTCCCAGCAAACATTTTTGCAGGGACAGGATTTTTTTCTGTCCCGGACCGTCAGAGGGCAAGGCCCATCGATTTGAAAGGAGACAGAACCATGAAGCAGCAAGCAATCCCCTACAAGATCTATCTGGACGAAGCCGAGATGCCGAAGGCATGGTACAACCTGCGCGCGGACATGAAGAACAAGCCCGCGCCGCTGCTGAACCCCGGCACGCTTCAGCCCATGACCGCGCAGGAGCTCTCCGGCGTGTTCTGCGAGGAGCTGGTGCGTCAGGAGCTGGACAACGACACCCCCTACTTCGAGATTCCCGAGGAGATTCGCTCCTTCTACAAGATGTATCGCCCCTCCCCG
>CAMBWJ010000404.1 GCA_945871545.1 uncultured Clostridia bacterium
CTCGTCGACCATTTCATCGCCGTCCTTCAGCGGGTTGTGCATGTTGGACGGCCAAGGGCTGCCGGGCTTGCGCTTGCCGGGGAACTTCTCGTCCAGCGCCTTGACCAGCGCGTCCTTGACCTTCTTGATCTGCGGGTCGGACTTCTTGATGATCCAGCTGGCGCTGTACTTCGGCGTGCTGTTCTCGTCTCCGGCCACCTTGTCGGCGCGGAAGATATGCTCGTAGCTCAGGCGGACGTTCTTCAGAAAAATGGATTCACTCATGGTTTCTTTCCTCCTTATGGCCTCGTTTCAACAGTGATCGGGAATTCGGTGTGGAAATACATCTTGTAATGATAGGGGTCGGTATGCGTTCCGGTAATGTCCTCAACAACATACAGCGTGTACTCGTTCAGGTAGATGTAATTCTTTTTGTACTCACTCGGGCCAGTTTTCACGGTTACAACAAGCTCTCTTGAGCTGTTGTTTGAAATGCTCATGTACCCTTCAGCTTCCAAAATTATTTTGTCCGTTCTGGCGTTGTACACCGTTATGCGCCGTTCGCACTCGAAATAGTCCGCTTGTTTGCTGATATTCGCGTTAACCTTCGAGGCCTCGGAAAAGCATCCGGCCAGCACAACGCAAATACACAATAGAACAAGAGCCAGTGCAACGATCTTTTTCACGTTTATCCTCCTCAATCAATTACTTCAAATTCTGCGCCGGGGTCGTAGTCCGGGCGCTTGTCGCTGGCCAATACCAGCGTGGGCTTGCCGGGGTTCTTCGTGATGAACTCGCCCACCTGCTCCGCCACCTTCTTCTTGCCGATGGCCTTCTCCAGTGCGGCGACGGAAAGCACCTTGCGGGGCTCCAGCACGGTCTCCGCATCGTGGCCCAGGCGCAGCAGCTCGCCATAGACGGCATCGTCGCTGGTCCACTTGCGCAGGCTCCTGCCCTCCACCACCTTCAGGCCCGCGATGGGCTGGCCCGCGAGAATCTGATCGGTGGCGGCGCGGGACGTCTTGTCCAGCCACAGCTTGATCAGCGGCTCCATCTGCATGATGGTCAGATAGTCCTCGTCGCTGAGGCGCGGCACGTCCGCACGCACGCCATGGCTCTCCACGAAGTTGCTGCAGTGGCGCGTAAGCTCCGGGCAGCGCCCTGCGTGCCTGCAGAACTTGCGGCAATGCTGGCCCGCGTGGAAGGTCGCTTCGCCGCTGACCGCCTCCGCGGCCGCCGGGATGACCACGCGCTCCGCCCACTCCAGCAGGTCGGCCACGCTCATGCTGGATTCGCTCACGTTGTTGATGCGGGGCTGGTAGATGCACATGCGCACGGTGTCGAAATCGTACACGCAGCCGTAGTCGTTGATCGCGCCCAGCGCGTAGAGCCGCATCTGCGGGTTGCCCTCGCTCTCCACCTGCACGCCCTGGCCGTACTTGTAGTCGATGATGGTCAGCACGCTGTTGTCGATGATGATGCAGTCGCCCGTGCCGAAGCCGTCGGGAACCCAGCGGGAGAAATCCAGCTTCTGCTCCAGCATCACTTCACAGGACGATGTGATGCGCTCGACTATGTAATCCGCGTAGCCATGCGCACAATCCATCATCTCACGGGTAATTGCATCCGCGCCCCACCTCTCTTTGAGGCCATCGAGGGCCGCTGCCAGCTCACTCTGACTGGTGTGCATGATGGTCGAGTGCACAAACGCCTCGGCGACCTCGTGGGCGATGGTTCCTTCCTGCGCGTAGTCGCTGGCCTCGTCTGCGTACTGGGCGTTTGCCATGGCGGAGCCGGGGCAGTTCAGCCACAGCTCGGCCTTGCTGGCGCTGAGCAGCGCGTGGTCGCGGCTCTTGTGGTCGATCATCACAGCGCCTCCATTTCTGCGGCGAAGGCCGCCAGCTTAACCTCGGGCACATCCGAGACACGCATCGCGCCGAACTTCTTCAGCAGCGCCTTCAGTTCATCGCGCTTACCCTCCTGAATCCGGTTGGTGGCCAGGGACCGCACTTCATCGCGGGTCACGGGCGCGGGCTCGTCCTTGCGCTCGGGTTCAGGCGTGGGTTCAGGTTCGGGCATCGGTACGATCTTGCGCTCCGGTTCGGGTTCGGGCTTGGGCTCCGGCGCGGGTGCGCCCGTCCTGCACGCCAGAATCGCCTCTGCCAGATGGTTGATGGCGTCCAGCAGCTTCTTGTCTGCGGTCAGCTTGATTTCCATTACTCTTCCTCCTCATACATTGGTTGTTATCAGTACACGGGCCGTCCGCGCTCCAGGCTCTTCAGGTACTTCCTGAATGCCTCCTCGCGGATCAGCACCCGTCTGCCCACCCGGAAGTGCGGAACGTTGGGGATCACGGTGTCCCGCACATGATTGTAGGAGACCCCCAGAATCTCGGACGCTTCCGCGATGCTGATGTACTCCTTCTCCCGCTTCTCTCGCTTTACGCGCTTCTCCATGTTGGCCTCCTGTGGAGTGTCATCCGACGCTGTTATATGAAAGTGCTAATACTACGACGGCGATGTATGCTAGTACGAGTGCCACACCCGCCATGATTTCGCAAAAACCCATGTCCTTTTCGAGGCCTTGTACTCTCCGCTTCAGATCGAGATGATCTTTGTAAAGAGTAAAAAAGTCTTGCTTCTCCCACTCGTTCATGTTG
>CAMBWJ010000405.1 GCA_945871545.1 uncultured Clostridia bacterium
CATGCCGCCGCTGAGCTGATGCGGGTATTCCTTCATCCGCTTTTCCGGCGAGGGAATATTCACATTCCTGAGAAGCTCCAGCGCTTTTTCATTGGCCTGCTGCCGGGGCATCGGGTGATGGATGCTCACCGCTTCGGCCAGCTGCCTGCCGATCGTCAGAACAGGATTGAGGCTGGTCATCGAGTCCTGGAAGATCATGGAAATTTCCTTGTTCGAGAGCGGCGCCAGATCGCGGCCGCGGTAGAGCACCTGGCCGCAGTCGATTCGCGAGGTCTTCTCCGGAAGCAGATGCAGCGTGGCCATGGACGTCACGCTCTTGCCGCAGCCGGACTCTCCTACGATGCCCAGCGTTTCGCCAGCACCAACCTCGAAGCTGACATCCTCCACAGCCTTTACCCATTGCTTCTCGATTCTAAAGCTCACGGACAGGTTCTTGATTTCGAGTACGGTTTGCATGGCAGTTCTCCTGTTGACCGTAAAGCCATTGCCCGCCCCCTGCATTCAGACGAACGGAGGCGGGCAATGGCGCGTGATTGTGTGGCTTGTTAACGGAAGGGCTCCGCGTTACTCGGTGACGGTCCAGTTCCAGACGTCACGGTTCTGCTGGGAGTAGTCCTGCACGTCCTTGATGCCCTCAACCTTGTTGTTGTAGGCATACAGGGTGTTCTGATAGTACAGGAAGGCGAAGGGCACCTGCTCGCGCAGCAGACGCTGATAGTTGTCGTAGCAGACCTTGCGGCTCTCAAAGTCGAAGGAGTGCTCGCCCTCGGCGCCGGTGTTGTACACGGTCCAGTCGCTGAGCTGGGAGAAGTTATTGAGGTGATCCGGGTTGAAGTTGATCACGCACTCGGACGGGTCCGGGGAGCCGCTGGAGCCGATGAAGCCCAGGTCATAGTCGCCCGCGCGGACCTTGTTCAGGTGGGTGGCGAAGTCGGCGGTCACGATGCTGGCCTTGATGCCAATGGCGGCCAGGTTCTGCTGAATGACGACGGCGGCCTGCTCACGGGTGGTGTTGCCGGTCGGCACGGACATCACCAGCTCGATGCTCGGATCCCAGCCGGCCTCGGCCAGCAGCGCCTTCGCGCCTTCCGGATCATAGGGTTCCTCGATGTCGGCGCAGTAGTACTTGTTGCTCGGCGCGACGGGGCCGTAGGCCGCGACGCCCTCGCCCTGCAGCAGGCCGGCGATGATCAGGCTGCGGTCGATGCACTTGTTGATCGCCTGGCGCACGGTCGCGGTGAGGTAGGGCTTGGAGGTGTTGATGGCCATGTACTGATAGCCCAGGGACTCGGCGGAGATGCAGGTCAGGTTGTCCTGGCTCTTGGCCATATCCCAGTCAGACATCTGCAGGGAGCCGACGTTGCCGGCCAGGCAGTCGATCTCGCCGTTCATCAGGCCAGCCAGCAGGTTGCTCGTCGCCACGACGCGGACCACGAAGCGGTCCCAACCCGGGGTCTTGACCTGGTAGTCCTTGTTGGCGCGGAACTCCATGCGCTCGCCGCTGATCTGGCTCTCATAGATCGCGGGGCCGGAGCCGATGGGCGCGTCCCAGTAGGAGCTGCTGCGGATCTGGTCCAGCGGGATGTCGCCCAGCAGGTGCTTGGGCAGGATGTAGATGTCGCGGAACTTGTTGAAGAGCAGGAAGTCGATGTTCGTGGACTCCTGCAGGGTGAACTGCACGGTGTGCTCGTCCAGCGCCTCGACGGCCAGGGTGTCGTCGCCCTCGCCGAAGCCCTTGAAGGGCGCGAGATTGTTCACGCGGGCGGTCGCCAGAGACGGCGCGGCGTACAGCTTGCAGGTGAACACCACGTCCTCAGCGGTGACGGGCTCGCCGTCATGCCACTTGGCGTTCTCGTTGAGGTGGAAGGTGAGCACGGTGGAGTCCTCGTTCATCTCCACGCTGTCCGCAAGGCGCGGCTCATAGGTGCCGTCCGCCTTGAGGTAGACGAGCTTGTCGTAGA
Source organism: uncultured Clostridia bacterium (assembly GCA_945871545.1). The sequence continues at coordinate 1,962 of CAMBWJ010000405.1, forward strand.
TCAGGTCGAGGATCAGGTCGGAGTAGGAGCTGGTCGTGTCAAAGGGGATGACGCTGTCCCAGGCGGAAACCATCGCGAGGGTGATGGTCTTCTCCTCCGCCGCGCAGATGCCGGCCGCAGCGGTCAGCAGAAGCAGGACGGAGATGACAAGAGCAGTGAGTTTGCGTACCATAGAGCTTTTCCTCCTTTAGTTCTTATGTTTCAGATACTCATCTTGGTATCCAAAGCATCGCGTATGCCGTCGCCGAGGAAGTTGATAGAGAGCACCGTCACGATGAGGATGATGCCCGCCGGAAGCCACATCCACGGCTTGTTGGCCAGAATCGAGATGGACTGCGCGTAGTACAGGATGTTTCCCCAGGACGCCGTGGGCGGCTGCACGCCGAGGCCCAGGAAGCTCAGGGACGACTCTGTGATGATCGCCTGCGCCGTGCGGAAGGTGAAGGCGATGATGACCGGCGCGAAGGAATTGGGCAGCACATACCGCAGCAGGATTTCGCCGTTCTTGGAGCCGATGGCCTTGGCGGATTCGACGTAATCCTTTTCGCGCACGGACAGCGTGCTCGAGTAGATCAGCCTGGCGAACTCCGGCCAGCCCAGCACGCCGATGACGACGGTGATGGTGATGACCGACTGGCCCAGCACCGAGGCGAGCACGAGGATGAGGATCATCGA
>CAMBWJ010000406.1 GCA_945871545.1 uncultured Clostridia bacterium
AGGGCGTGCTGGCGCTGATGGCGGACTCCACCAACGTGGAGCGCCCCGGCTACACCATGTCCGAAAAGAAGGTCGCGCAGACCTTCCGCAACCTGTTTGAGAAGGCGACGGGCCGCGTCATCATCGCCATGTTCGCCAGCAACGTCTACCGCATCCAGTCGGTCATCGAATCCTCGGTGGAGTACGGCCGCAAGGTGTGCCTGATCGGCCGCAGCATGGTCAACGTGTCCCGCGTGTCCATGCAGCTGGGCTATCTGAAGATTCCCGAGGGCAGCCTGATTACCGTGGACGAGCTGGACCGCTACCCCGACGACAAGATCACCGTCGTGACCACCGGCAGCCAGGGCGAGCCCATGAGCGGCCTCTCCCGCATGGCCTTCGCCGAGCACCGCAAGATGGAGCTGCGGGAGAGCGACATGGTCATCCTGTCCGCATCCCCGATCCCGGGCAACGAGAAGTCCATCTCCCGGGTCATCAACCAGCTTTTCCGCATTGGCTGCAACGTGATCTACGAATCCCTGGCCGAGGTGCACGTCTCCGGACACGCCCGCCAGGAGGAGCTGAAGCTGATTCACACGCTGCTGCGCCCGAAGTTCTTCATCCCGGTGCACGGCGAGTACCGCCACCTGCACCACCACGCAGAGCTTGCAAAGCTTCTGGGCATGCCGGAGGACAACGTGGTGATTGCGGAGATCGGCGACGTGATCGAACTGGACCAGAACAAGCTGGACGTGACCGGCGTGGTGCCCAACGGCTCCGTGCTGATCGACGGCCTGGGCGTGGGCGACGTGGGCGCAGTGGTGCTGCGCGACCGCAAGCATCTTGCCGAGGACGGCCTGCTGATCGTCGTCATGGGCGTGGATCATGACCTCGGAACTGTGGTCTCCGGCCCGGACATCATCAGCCGCGGCTTCGTGTACATGCGCGAGGCGGACGAACTGATCGACGGCGCGCGCGAGGCTGCGACCCGCGCGATCGAGGCCTTCGGGCCCATCGATTCGTCCGAGTGGAGCCACCTGAAGAACGATGTGCGCGACTCCGTGCAGCGCTACATCTACGATACCATCAAGCGAAATCCGATGATCATGCCGATCATCGTCGAGATCTAATCGGAGGAAATATGAATCCCTACGACCAGGCCCATGCCCTTGCCAGGGCGCTGAAGGAGAGCGAGGAATACCGCGAGTACGCCCGACTGAAGGACGTCGCCTACGAGGACGCGACCAACAAGGCGCTGCTGGACGAATACAAGAAGCTGCAATTCCGCATGCAGGCGAAGATGGCCTCCGGCGAGAACATGCCGGAGGACGATCTGCGCAGGCTTCAGCAGATCGGAACCCTGTTGCAGTTCAATCCCGACGTGAGCAGCTATCTGATGGCGGAGTTCCGCTTCCAGCGCATGCTGACGGACATCTTCAAGATTCTGGCGGACGTTGCGGGCGTGGATCTGGACATGCTCGCCCAGGGCTGACGGAGGAGGAACCATGGCAGACAGAAAACGGCGCGCCCGCCGCAGGGCCCGGCCCCGGCAGGCGGTTCGTACCGAGCGCTACAACATCAAGACCCTGCACGAGGATCGGGAGTACGGCCTGTACTGGTATGCATGGGTCTGGAAGATACTGCGCCCGGTTTTGATCTTTCTCTGCAGCCTCCTGATCGTCATCGGCATGGTGAACTACGGCTACAACAAGGTTTACGACAACTATCTGGGCCCGGTGGACGCGGAAAACACCGCCAGGGTGAAGTTCGAGATCGAATCCGGCCAGTCGGTGACCGCCATCGGCGCGAATCTGGAGAAGCAGGAGCTGATTCACAGCGGCAGCATCTTCAAGTACCTGGTGCAGTTCGAGGGCCTGACCAATCAGCTGAGCTACGGCAGCTTCGAGCTCTCGCCGTCCATGACCGTCAACCAGATCATCGCCGAGCTGACCAGCGGCAGCCAGACCAACGAGCGCACGATCACCATCGTCCCCGGCTGGACCTGCGAGGACATCGCCGACTATCTGGTGGGCGAGGGAGCCATCGACAGCGCCGAGGAATTCCTGACCCTGTGCAACGATGTGGATCGCTTCGTGGGCGATTCCTACGCGCTCAAGAGCGCTCAGGACGCGGGCACGCTGGCGGGCCGCAAGTACGCGCTGGAGGGCTACCTCGCGCCCGACACCTATCGCGTGTTCCGCTCCGCATCCGCAGAGAGCATCATCGCCACGCTGCTTGCCCAGCACAACACCGTCATCGACAGCGTCTACTACGCCCAGGACGTGCAGTACCGCATCGAGGAGGACGGCAGCTACACCGCTGTGGAGAGCTACGAGAGCGACCTGACCATGGACCAGTACATCATCCTGGCCTCCATGATCGAAAAGGAGGCCAAGTCCGAGGACTACGCGAAGGTCTCCGCCGTGTTCCACAACCGCCTGAAGCACGGCTGGAAGCTGGAGAGCGATCCCACCGCCACCTACACCTTCGGCCTGACGCACTACATTCTCAGCCAGGAGGAGCTGACCGACCAGAACCTGTACAACACCTACGTGGTGAGCGGTCTGCCCATCGGGCCGATCTGCAATCCTTCCACGGCGGCGCTGAAGGCCGCGATGAATCCGGACATGGACTACATCGAGCAGGGCTA
>CAMBWJ010000407.1 GCA_945871545.1 uncultured Clostridia bacterium
CGTGCATGCGACGCGCCCGGTGCTAATTTTTCTGCGCCAACCATACAATAGAATTACGCAAGGGGGTGAAATCATGGTTCGCTTCAAGGTCATCAAGGGCTCCCATCTGCTGCTGGCGATCGCGGTGCTTCTGCTGGCGGCGGTGCTCGCCTTCATCCTGATTCCGGAGCTTTCGACCGACCGCAGCGTCTCCGTCGACGCCGGGCCCGCGAGCGCAGCTGCCGCAATCGTCGCGGAGACCGAAGAGGCAAAGGTTTTGCAGACCTTTGCCTCCGCTGCGTCGGGCGGACTGACGATCGAGGTCATCGCCGATACCCCCGAGCCGGTCGCACCGGCGGATGCCAGGACGATCCTGATCTATCACACCCACACCCACGAGGCCTACGCCCAGGATCCCGCCGATCCCTACGAAGCCGTCGAGGCCTGGCGCACCGCCGACGAGCAGCACAGCGTGGTGCGCGTCGGTCAGGCCCTTGCGGAGGCGCTGACCGAACTGGGCTATTGCGTGACCCACGACGTCACGGACAATGAGCAGGACGACCTGAGCTCCTCCTATGTGCGCGCGCTGGAGCTGCTTGAATCCTATGACGAAGAATTTGACCTGGTGATCGATCTGCACCGCGACGCATACTCCGAGGGCCTGCCCATCGGGATCGAAGCGCCGGACGGGACAAGCTGCGCCCAACTCATGCTGCTGGTGGGGCGCGGCGACAACTATCCCGAGGATCAGCGCGCCGACTACGCGGCAAACCTGGCCTTCGCGCAGAAGGTCACCGGCGAGATCAACGCCGCCTTCCCCGGCCTGTGCCGGAACGTCAACGTTAAGCGCGGACGGCACAACCAGCACATCGGCGGGCATGCGATGCTGGTCGAGGTCGGCCACAACCAGAACACCCTCGCCCAGGCGCTGAACTCCGTCCCCTACCTTGCCCGGGCGATTGACGCGGCGCTCAATTCCCTCGCATAAATTGACAAACGTACTGCTGCATGGTATGATAATTCTATAAAGATGGAATTACTTCTAATAGGCGTGATTGTTATGGATAAAACGCGGCTTGCAATCGTGGATGCAGATGTACAGTTTACGGAGCAGCTGTGCCGCTTCTTCAAGATCTACCCGGACATCGAGATTGTCGCGGTGGAGCACAACGGTCAGGATGCGCTGCAAAAAATCAAGAGCCTGCGTCCCGATGCGGTGCTGTTCGATCTCGTCCTACCCGGGCTGGACGGGATTTCCCTGCTGCGCGCCATCAACGATCTCCCCGACCCGCCCACCACGATCTGCTGCACGCGCTTCTATTCCGACGTCGCCCTGGAAGCGACGCGCGTCTATGGGGCAAGCTACCTCCTGTTCAAGCCCATCGAGCTGCACACGCTGCATCCGGTGATCGTCTCCTGCACGAAGATGCACCGCGACATGAAGCGGCTGAGCAGCGCCATCGCGCTGGATAGCGCCGACCAGACGCACGTGGAGGCGCACATCCACAACTACCTCGTCTCCCTGGGCATTCCGTCCAAGCTCATCGGCTGCCGGTACCTCACCGAGGGCGTTCGGCTCGCTCGTCAGGACAGCACGCTGCTGCGCAACCTCTCCCGCGGCCTCTACCTGGAGATTTCGCGGAGCATGAACACCACGCCCTCGCGCATCGAGCGCTCCATGCGCAACGCCATCAGCACGGCCTACCACAGCGGCGGCCTGGATCACAAGCTGCCCCACTGTCCCTCCAACAAGGAGTTCCTCACCTACGTGCTGAACAACATCGAACTGTAACCGAATTGCATCCTCAAGTGGAAACTTAACTGCATCCGCATTGACATTTTTGCAGCATCATGTTAGAATCAAATTGATTCCGGATAAATGAATTTGCAGGGTTGCCGGGGGAAGTACGGTGCGAATCCGTCACAACCGCCATTACCGTAATTGCCCGCAGGGGCATAAGCCGGGCTTCCCGGGGCCATGCAAGAATTCAGCCGCGCAAGCGGCTCGGGCAGACGTTTTCGGGCAGGGAAAGCGCAGCCTTTGGCATTGCGGTGCGGGCATGTCCCGCATTCACATCCAGGGAGACTTGCGCTGGTTCGCCACAAGGCGGCATCAGCGCTTTTTTCTGCTTTGCGGCCTGAATTTGCCTGCAAATGCGACTTACAGGAGGAAATCATCATGAAGAAGTATGCCATTGCATTCCTTTGCGCCCTGCTGACGCTGGCGCTCTGCGGCGCAGCCGTCGCCGAGACCGTGTACGTGACCATCGCCGACGGTCAGGGCCAGCTGGTCATGGTCAACGCCGCCATCGATGTGACCGACGTCGACGCGGACGGTACGCTCACCATCAACGACGCGCTCTATGCCGCCCATGAGGCTGCCTACGAGGGCGGCGCCGATGCGGGTTACGCCGCTGCGGACGCGGGCTACGGCCTGAGCATCTCCAAGCTCTGGGGCGAGGAGAACGGCGGCAGCTACGGCTACTACCTCAACGATGTCTCCGCATACAGTCTGCTGGATCCCGTGGCCGACGGCGACTATCTCAACGCCTTCGTCTACACCGATCTGGAGACCTGGTCGGATCTGTACTGCGCCTTTGACTGCGTAAGCGCGGAGATGGATGCGGGCACGGTTCTTGATCTTACC
>CAMBWJ010000408.1 GCA_945871545.1 uncultured Clostridia bacterium
ACAACAAGGTGGTGGAGGGGAGCGGACGGCTGATGGTCTCGCTGTTCGTGCAGAGCATGACAGAAACCCAGGAAAATGACACCATGAACAAGGTCACCCTGGTGGGCGTGCTGTGCAAGCCGCCGATCTATCGCTCCACGCCCTTCGGACGGGAGATCTGCGATATGATGCTGGCGGTGAACCGCGCCTTTGGAAAGAGCGATTACATTCCCTGCATCGCCTGGGGCCGCAACGCCCAGTACGCCTCCCGCTTTCAGGTGGGCGACCGCATCCGGCTCACGGGGCGGCTGCAATCCAGGGAGTATCAGAAGCTGATGGAAAACGGCGAGTACATGACCCGCAACGCCTACGAGGTCTCGGCCTTCACGCTGGAGGCGGTAAGCGATCTGGAGCCGGAGTTCCATGCCCAGCCCTACCCGCACGCCGCCGCGCCGGTCGAGCACGCCGGGAGCAGGTTTCCGCCGAACTGAACAGAAATTCAAGCACCCGGGCGCCGGAATCCGAACGCGGATTCCGGCGCCTTCTGCTGTCCGGTGCAGGAAAGGTGCAAATTGTCCAAAGCTCAGAGTTAAATTTTTGGTTTTTGACAGAATAAAGAAGGAAATGACAGCGCGCGCTCCGAATTTTTAGTGGGATAAGATTGCTAAGAAACAGCTAAATTTTAAATTTGTGCAAATGTGTCGAAAGGGAGAAATTATGAAGCCGCAGGAGGCAGTTGTAAAGGAAACCGGGCACATCGCCATCGGAACGCTAATACTGACGGCGGTGATGCTGATCGTATTCGCCGTGATCGGCCGCTTCAATCTGAACGTGCTGTTCGGCGGACTGTATGGCAGCGCGCTGGCCGTGGCAAACTTCTTTTTTCTGGGGCTGACCGTGCAGCGCGTCGCCGAGAGCGCACCGAAGCTGCAGGGTGAGGAAGCGGATCCGGACGCGGTGAAGCTTGCCAAGCTCAAGATGCGTCAGAGCTACCTGCTGCGCATGCTGCTGGGCATTGGACTGCTGATTCTGGCCCTGGCCGCACTGAAATTGAACTGGATCGCCTGCGTGTGCCCGCTGATCTTTCCCCGGATCACCATCTCCGCGATGGATGTGTTCAAGCGGGTGCGCAGCGTAAAGGGAAGTGGAGAAATCAAATGAATCTTGAAGTTACAGGCGCAAAGGTACTATTTAATATACCGGTCTTCGGAGGAATTCCGATTACCGAGACCGTCGTCAACACCTGGATCGTGATGGCGCTGATCGTGGGTCTGTGTCTCTTTCTGACCCACGGCATGCGGGTGCACGCCCGCACGAAGCGCCAGGTGGTGGCCGAATACCTGGTAGGTATGGTCAGGAACATGGTGAAGAACAATATGGGTGAGCGCTTCATGCACTACGTGCCGTTCATCGGCGCGCTGTTCTCGTTGGCCATGCTGTCGAGCCTGATCAGCATGGTGGGCATGTTCTCGCCCACGGGCGATCTGTCCACCTGCGTGGGCTGGGCGCTGCTGGTGTTCGTGGTGATCACCTACTACAAGATCCGCACCCAGCACATCGGCGGCTACCTCAAGGGCTTCACCCAGCCGGTGTTCATCATGACGCCCCTGAACATGATCAGCGAGGTGGCCACGCCCATCTCCATGGCCTTCCGTCTCTTCGGCAACATCGCCTCCGGCTCGGTGGTGACGCTGCTGCTCTACGGCGGCCTGGCGGCGCTGTCCTCGGGCATCCTGGGGCTGATTCCCGGCGCAGTGGGCGAGGTGCTCAGCATGATTCCCATCTTCCAGCTGGGCATACCGGCGATTCTGTCGATCTACTTCGACCTCTTCACCAGCGTACTTCAGGCATTCATCTTCTGCATGCTGACGATGATGTACATCAAGCTTGCATGCGAGGAATAATGACATAAACAACAATTGAGAACAAATTAGGAGGAAACAAACATGACGGACAATGGATTCATTCTCGGCTGCAGTGCAATTGGCGCAGGTCTTGCGATGATCGCAGGTCTCGGCCCCGGTATCGGCGAAGGTATCGCCGTCAGCAAGGCCCTGGAGGCCATCGGCCGCCAGCCGGAGTGCAAGGGCGAGGTCACTTCCACGATGCTGCTGGGCTGCGCGGTTGCGGAGACCACCGGTATCTATTCCCTGATTATCGCGCTGATCCTGCTGTTTGTAAAGCCGCTCACCTGATTTACTACGGCAATACGCAACGGGAGGAAATAGAGCGTGGAAGTTCAGCAATTTGTTTCGCTCGCGCCGTGGACGATCATCTTTCAGATCGGCAACCTGTTGCTTCTGGTGTGGTTGATGAAGAAGTTCCTGTTCCAGCGGGTTCAGAACATTCTGGACAAGCGGCAGCAGGAGATCGACGGCATCTATGAGGCGGCGGACGCGGATCGCAGTTCCGCGGCGGAACTCAAGGAAGAATACACCCGTCGCATGGCGACGGCCCGCGACGAGGCGGATCGCCTGGTGCGCAGCGCCGTGGACGAGGCCAACCGCAAGGGCGACGAGATCGTGGACGGCGCGCACAGACAGGCCAGCTACATCATCAAGAAGGCCGAGGGCGAGATTGCCCAGGAGAAGCGCAAGGCCTACGCCGAGCTGCGCAGCGACATCTCCGGCCTGGCGGTGGACATCG
>CAMBWJ010000409.1 GCA_945871545.1 uncultured Clostridia bacterium
GGACGAACACGGCCGCGAGCGCTCCAGAGACGAACTGCCCCAGAGCGGCGCGGGTAAGACCGTGATGACGACCCAGCCGAAGTTTGTGCCCAACGAAGCGGTGCAGCTGCGGCTGAAGGACGAATCCAGCGCCCGGGTGCGGCTGGTGGACTGCGTGGGCTACCTGGTGCCCGGCGCGCTGGGGGCCAGCGAGGGCGAGAATCAGCGCATGGTGCGCACGCCCTGGTTCGAGCACGACATTCCCTTCGAGGAAGCCGCCGAGGTGGGCACGCGCAAAGTGATCGCGGAGCACTCCACCATCGGCGTGGTGGTGACCACCGACGGCAGCATCGTGGAGCTGCCCCGCGAGGCCTACGAGAAGGCGGAGGAGCGCGCCATCGGCGAGCTGAAGGCGCTGGGCAAGCCCTTCATCGTTGTGCTCAACAGCACCCACCCCAAGGAGGCGGAGACCCGGACGCTGGCGGATCATCTGAAGGAGAAGTACGCCGTGCCGGTGCACGCCGTGGACATCCTCAATCTGCGGGAGGAGGACGTGGCGGCGCTGCTGGAGAGCCTGCTGTTTGAGTTCCCGCTGCGGGAGCTGCGCATCGGCGCGCCGTCGTGGCTGACCTCGCTGGACGCCGAGCACTGGCTGGGCAGGGAAATCCTCTCCTCCATCCGCAGCGCCGCGGAGGAGATGCGCAAGGTGCGCGATCACGCTCGGCTGCCGGAGGCCTTCGAGGAAAACGAGTACGCCGAGGACGTGACCCTGCACTCCATCGAGCTCAACGAGGGGCGTGTCGACTACCGCCTGAACGTGAAGGACGGCCTGTTCTACCGCATCCTGGGCGAGGCCTGCGGGCAGGAGATCGACGGCGAGGAGCACCTGTTCGACCTGATGAAGCAGCTGGTGGCGGACAGCCGGGCCTACGCCAAGGTTGCGCCGGCGCTGGAGGGCGTGAGGAACACCGGCTACGGCGTGGTGCTGCCCACGGTGGAGGAGATGGAGCTGAGCGCGCCGGAGATCGCCCGGGAGGGCAACCACTTCGGGGTGAAGCTGAAGGCCAACGCGCCGTCGCTGCACATGATCCGGGTGGATCTCAAGGCCAACGTCTCGCCCATCGTGGGCACGGAGAAGGCCTCGCGGGAGCTGGTGGAGAGCCTGCTGGAGGAATACAAGAAGGATCCCAGCGGCGTGTGGGAGACGGAGGTGTTCGGCAAGCCCCTGCGGGAGCTGGTGCGGGACGAGATGGGCGTGAAGCTGACCCACCTGCCCGACGACGTGCGCATGAAGCTGGGTCAGTCCCTGGGCAAGATCATCAACGAGGGCACCGGCGGCATGATCTGCATCCTGCTGTAAGAAAAGGACGAAATCCGGCTTGCGCATCGGAAAAAAGTCGTGTATAATAGGAACAAGTGAAAGAGGGGGTGAAGCACCGTGAAACTGGTAATCGCAATCGTGCAGGACGAGGATGCGTCCCGCCTGGTCAACAAGCTGATGGGCGAGGGCTTCGGCGCGACCAAGCTGGCCACCACCGGCGGCTTTCTGCGCTCGGGAAACACCACTCTGCTGACCGGCGTGGAGGATGACAAGGTTCCCATGGTGATGGAAATCATCGAAAAGACCTGCAAGAGCCGAAAGCAGATGGCTCCGGTGCATGCACCCATGACCGGCTCGGCGGGCATGTACGTACCGGCCTATCCGGTGCAGGTGACCGTCGGCGGCGCGATCGTGTTCGTGCTGGACGTGGAGCAGTTCCACAAATTCTGAGTAAAGCAGGGGGACGCGGCGCAGATTTGAAGCTTACGGAATTCGCGGGTTTGGACGCAAAAATGGAACAGTTGATGCGTTCGGCGCAAGCCGGGCGCATTGTTCATGCCCTTTTGTTCACCGGCCCCCACGGAACCGGAAAGCAGACCATGGCGGAGCTCTTCGCCCGGGCGGTGCTGTGCCGCGGCGCGGGGGAGAAGCGCCCCTGCGACGCCTGCGACAGCTGCAAGAAGTGCATCAGCGGCAACCATCCGGACGTGCACTGCATCGAGCCGGAGAAGAACACCATCAAGGTGGACGCGATCCGCGATTTGAACCGCGCCATGGGCCTTGCATCCTACGAGGGCGGGCGCAAGATCGCCATCATCCGCCGCGCGGACTGCATGAACGAGAACGCCCAGAACGCCCTGCTCAAGACCCTGGAGAACCCCGCCGGCGACGCGCTCTTCTTTCTGCTCACCGAGTCGCCGGGCGCGCTGCTGCCCACCATCGTGTCCCGCTGCCTGGAGGTGCGCTTCCGCTGCCTGGAGGTGGAGGATTGCGCGCAGGTGCTGGAAAAGCGCGGCGTGGAGAAGGAGCGCGCGCGATTGCTCTCCGCGCTTGCACAGGGCTCGGTGGGTCGGGCGCTGGAGATCGACGCGGACGGGGACTACCTGCCGCTGCGCAGTCGCGTGCTTGCTGCATTCGAGTCGATGCGCAGTCCGCAGGACATTGCGCTGGCTACCGCGAAGATCGGCGAGGTGAAGGGGCGCGAAAGCGCGGTGCTGGAGATCCTGGAGCTGTGGGCGCGGGATCTGATGCAGTTGCAAAACGGCGCGCAGCCCTATGAAATTGAGGATATGGACCGCCTGCGCGCGTCAAAATATTGCGG
>CAMBWJ010000410.1 GCA_945871545.1 uncultured Clostridia bacterium
ATGCTGATCTCCGTCGGACTGGGGTGCCTGGCCGCCCTCCTGATCTGCGGACTGCTGGAGAATCAGATGAAGTCCGTGGGCCGAAAGCAGGAGGCCAACACCTACCTGCAGACGGACAGCATTGACATCACCGTCCGGGAGGACCACTTCATCAACGTCACCCAGACCCGGGTGAAGATCGAGAAGGATGGCGGATCGGGCGGCGGCAGCGCTCCCGAAGGCGCTGCGGAGCAGGGCTTCCGCGTCACCCCCGGCGAGGCGCTCACCGGCAGCCACGCCTCGGGAACGGGCGACATGCGCATCTACGGCACGGTAGCGCTGGAAACCTCCAATGATGAGATGACCCTGCTCACGCTGGGCGAGGCTACACTGAACCTGACGCTGGACAGCGGCGCGGCCTTCACGGCGACCCTGGATGCATCCACATTGCGCCTGAAGCCCGTCGCGAACGGCGCGCGCTGGGAGATCAACCTCTCCGCGCTGCAAACCCTGAACCGCAGCGGAATTGAAACCCTGCGCCTCGCGACCGAGGGCGGGGAAATCGAGCTCTCCACCGCGCTGGAGCTGGGCGGCAGCGTCTACGGCATGCTGCGCGCCCAGGGCCTGGTCGCCAAGGACTTCACGCTGGAGATCAGCGCAGATCAACAGATCGTCCGCGTCGGCGGCACACAATACCTGCTCACTGGCGGCGAACTTGCAACGAATTAAAGGATGGATGCCTATGCTGAAAAAGAGCCTGAGCCTGCTGGCGGCACTGGCCCTCGCGGCCTCTCCCGCGTTGGCGGAGACCTACGCGGGCACGACGGTCGCTTCCCGCACCACGGCGCTGGTCAGTGAAGCCGGGGGCGTGCTGGAGTCGCTCTCCCTGCTGCCCGGACAGGCGGTGGAGGCCGGCGAGACCGTCGGTTCCACCCGCGCAGAGAAGGTGTTTGCCGCCTGGGATGGCACCGTGGCCCTGTGCCACGCCGACGCTGGCGACAGCGTGGACGGCGCGGTGCTGGAGATCTCCCCCACCAGCCGCTACACGGTGTACTGCACGGTGGACGGCGCGTACAGCGACCCGGAGACGGAGCTTGTGCACATCGGCGAACAGCTCTACCTGCGCTGCACCGCCAACGGCACCCACAAGGCCGTCGGCGTGGTCACGTCCATCGACGGCGCGGAGTATCAGGTGGAGGTCATCGGCGGCGAGCTGTACGTGGGCGAAACTGTGAACCTCTACCGCGACGCGGACTTCAGCGCCGCCCGGCGCGTGGGCGTGGGCACCGCCGTGGTTGCGGAGCCCATCGAGTACAGCGCCAGCGGCACGCTGATCGAGCTGTGCGTCACGGAGGGCGAAGCGGTGGAGCGCGGCGAGCTGCTGTTTACCTGGGCGCAGGGAGACGAGACGCAGATCATCTGCCCCGCAGGCGGCATTGTCGCAAGCGTGCTTGCCTCCCCCGGCGACCTGCTCCAGAGCGGCCAGATCGTCGCGGAGCTGGTGCAGCCAAATGACGTGCGCATCCAGGTTTCTCTGAGCGCTGCGGATGCGGCCCGCATACGAATCGGCGATGCGGCGACCTACGTCCGCGCCGACGATCCCGACGAGACAGCGCGCAGCGCCATCGTGGAGGGCGTGTCCGCAATCGCCGATGGCGACAGCTGCGTCGCGCTGCTCGTTCCTGAAGATTCCGACCTCCCCCTTGGCCTGAGCGTCACCGTGCGCGCAGGCGAATAACCCCATTCTCCTTCTGAGAAGCCCCATAGAAAAGGGACTGTGAAAGAACGCGTTGATGTTCCTTCACAGTCCCTCATTCTTTGCAAATCATATTGGCAGCTCCACGCTGACCCGCAGGGTGTGCGCGTCCTCGTAGTCCAGCGCGATCCTCCCCTTATGGGCCTCGACGATGGACTGGGCGGCGGAGAGTCCCACGCCGCAGCCCGCCGTGCCCTGGGTGCGGGCGCTGTCGCCCCGGTAGAAGCGCTCGAACAGGCGCTCGGGCGGACAGTCCGGGAGCCGGGAGACGCTGTTGCGCAGCGTCAGCCGGACGCGGCGGCCGATTTTCTCCAGCCGAACCTCGATCCAGCCGCCCGCGTCGGCGTACTGCACAGCGTTGTCCAGCAGCGCGTGCACCAGCTGCCCAAGGCCCCTCGCATCGCCCCGCAGGCGAACCTCCTCCCCGATCTCGCTGCGAAGGCGCAGCCCGCGGGCCGCGCAGCGCTCCCGCTCGGCCTCGATCTCCTCCGCGACTAGCGCGCCCAGCGCCACCTGCGTCCGCTCCTGCTCCGCGCGGCCCTCGTCCAGCCGCGCCAGCGCCAGCAGATCGTTGAGCAGCGCGCGCAGGCGCTCCACCTGGCCCCGGATGTTCCGGCTCCACTTGTTCTCGCCCTGAATCAGCTCCATCGCGTCGATGTTGGACTGGATGATGGCCACCGGGGTCTTGATCTCGTGCCCGGCGTTGGTGATGAACTGCTTCTGCTTTTCGACGTTCACCGCGTAGGAGCGCACCATGCGCTTCGACAGCGGCAGCAGGATCAGAAACATCCCCAAAAGGCCCAGCGCGTTGACGATCATCATGGGCCGAAGCATGTTCAGCAGCGATTGCAGCGGCGCCGAGTTGTCCAGCAGCGCCACCA
>CAMBWJ010000411.1 GCA_945871545.1 uncultured Clostridia bacterium
CAACGGCGTGGCCGACGACAAGGGCATCTACTACTTCGTGCCGAAGATGATCAAGTACTACCTGGATCAGGAGCCGATTCTGAGGAACGCCCCCACCTACCTCCCCTTCTACCCGGAGGATTACCGCTTCGTGATGGACAATCTGGAGCGCCTGGTGGTGAAGGACGTGAGCGAGGCCGGCGGCTACGGCGTGGTGTTCGGGCGGGATCTCTCGAAGGAGAAGCTGGAGGAGCTGCGTGCCACCATCCAGAACGAGCCCCGGCGCTTCATCGCCCAGGAGGTGATCGACTTCATCGACCTGCCGGTGATGGACGGCGACCACACCGTGCTGCGCAAGGCCGACCTACGCGCCTTCGTGCTCTCGGGCAGGGAGACCCGGGTGTGGGCCAGTGGCCTGACCCGCTTCTCGCGTCAGGCGGATTCCTTCGTCGTCAATTCTTCTCAGGGAGGAGGCTTTAAGGACACATGGGTATTATCTCGCTAGAAAAGAGCAGCCGGCTGATCTGGCTGGGCCGCTACACGGAGCGCACCTTCACCATCTGCCGCACGCTGAGCCGCTACTATGACGAAATGATCGACCGGGACGAGTACGCCTACCGCAGCTTTCTGGACTGCCTGGGCCTGCCCTACATCTACGGCAGCCGTGACGCATTCATCCGAACCTACATCTTCGACGCAAACGACCCCAACTCTCTGGCCAGCCAGCTCAACCGCGCGCTGGACAACGCCATCGAGATGCGCGAGGAGCTGACCAGCGACACCCTCTGCTACATCCAGATGGCTCAGGACGCGCTGCGGGAGGGCAACAACAGCTATGCGCCCATGCTGACGCTGCAGCAGGTGGTGGACGACCTGTTCGCCTTCTGGGGCAGCGCCGACGACAACGTGGCCAGCGAGGAGTGCAGAACCCTGCTCAAGTGCGGCAAATATGTCGAGCGCCTCGACCTCTACGTGCGGCTGGGCTACAGCTTCCCGGACGTGCAGAAGGAGACCATGAAGCTCATCAACCGCCTGAGCAAGTCCCACTTTGCCCACCGCGAGGAGGACGCGCAGAAGCTGCGGGCGTGGACGAAGGACGAGGCCACATACCGCGTGTCCCGCCAGAGCATACTCGATCTGCTCTGGACGCTGCTGTCATGAGGCGCTTTCGCTACGACTACAGCCTGACGCTGCGCTTTTCGGCCCCCATCTCCCGCCACAGCTTCCTGCTGCGCTTCTGGCCCAATGCCGACGCATGCCAGCAGCTCTGGGGCCGGGAAATATGGAGCGCGCCCGAATCGGCGCTCCCGCTGACTGCGGATGCGTTCGGCAACGCCTGCGCCTGCGGCCACATCGAGGCGGAGCATCCGCAATTGACCCTGCGTGCCCGGGGCGAGGCGCTGATCCGGGGCGGCAGATTGAACGCTGCCGACTGCCCCGCCTGGTGCAGGCTCACAACGCCGCTGACCCATGCGGACGGGGCGCTTCTCAGCCTCGCCCGCGATCTGCCTGCCGATCCAATGGACTGCGCAATGGAGGTCTCCCGGCGCATCCACGAGCATGTGGAGTACCGCCAGGGCGCAACCGACGAGCGCACCAGCGCCGCCGAAGCGCTACGTCTGGGCGCGGGCGTGTGCCAGGACTTTGCCCACATGCTGCTTGCCATCCTGCGCGCCCGGAACATCCCCGCGCGCTACGTGGCGGGCCTCATCCCCGGCGAGGGCGAGACCCACGCCTGGGTGGAGCTGTACGACGGCGCGGGCTTTGTGGGCTTTGACCCCACGCAGCTGCGCCCCACGGATGACGGCTACCTGCGCGTCAACGTGGGCCGCGACAGCCGGGACTGCGCCATCAATCGCGGCATGTTCACCGGAACGGCCCGGCAGTTCATGGAGGTCTGCGCGCGCATGGTCGAAATCTGAATTCCGAATTCTATCATCAGACTGGAGGGACAGCCTTGATACAGCAGCTGGTTTCCGTGAACCTGCCGGTGGACGAGGAGATGCGCGTGCAGAAGATGCGCATCATGCCCGCACACCCGGCGCAGAACCTGAAGCGCATCAGCATCGTGACCGGCACCCACGGCGACGAGCTGGAGGGCCAGTACGTGTGCTACGAGCTGCAGCGCCGCCTGCGCGAACGGCCGGAGCTGCTCAACGGCATCGTGGACGTCTACCCCGCGCTGAACCCGCTGGGTGTGGACTCCATCACCCGCGGCGTGCCGGGCTTCGATCTGGACATGAACCGCATCTTCCCCGGCAGCGAGGACGGCGCAATGGCCGAGTTCGCCGCCGCGCGCATCGTGCAGGACATTCAGGGCAGCGAATTGTGCATCGACGTGCACGCCAGCAACATCTTCCTGCGGGAGATTCCCCAGGTGCGCGTCTCGGAGCAGACCGCAGCCGATCTCCTGCCCTACGCCGTGCAGCTCAACTGCGATTTCATCTGGGTGCATGCCAGCGCCACCGTGCTGGAGAGCACCCTTGCCCACACCCTGAACATGCTGGGCGTGCACACGCTGGTGGTGGAGATGGGCGTGGGCATGCGCATCACCCGTGCTTACGGCGACCAGCTGCTGGACGGCATCTTCCACCTGCTGCACAGCGAGGGAATCTGGCTGGGAGAGTCGCCCGA
>CAMBWJ010000412.1 GCA_945871545.1 uncultured Clostridia bacterium
CCAACGAGGCGCGGCTCTACTGCGGCGCGACGGACGTGGTGCTGTCGGAGGCGGGGCGTGCGCAACTGATGCTGCGCCGGGAGCGGGTGCGCTACCCGGAGATCGACGGCCTGCTGCGGGTCACCAGCGGCATGCTCCGCGCGGACGAGACGCTGCGCATCCTCTTTGGCGCGGAGCCGGAGCTGCGGCTGTCCGGGCTGCGGGAGATGAACTTCGGGCGCTTCGAGATGTACAGCTATGAGCAGCTGAAGGAGGACGCGGACTACCAGAGGTGGATCATGGACGAGACCGGCGAGATTTCCACGCCCGGCGGGGAGTCCGCATGTGCTTTTCATCGACGCGTGAACGCGGCATTTGACGAACTGCGGCGGGACGCGCTGGTGGTGTGCCACGGCGGGGTGATCGCCGCGCGCATGGAAAAGCTGTTTCCGCAGGAGAACCGGAACCTGTACCAGTGGCAGCCGGACTCCGGCCTGGGCTATGTGCTGGAGGAGAACGGCGGCGCATGGAGCTATACGACCATCGGGGAGGAATGAAAATGCGGCATCCGGATCGGGAAATTACGGACATTCAGGAGATTGCGCAGGTCTTTGAACGGGCGGACACCATCCGCATCGGCATGCACGGCGGGGACTATCCCTACGTGGTGCCCGTGTCCTTCGGCTGGGAGCTGCTGGACGGGCAGATCGCCGTCTACTTCCACGGTGCGCGCCGGGGCATGAAGTACGATCTGCTGCGCGCAGATCCCCGGGTGTGCGTGGAGGCCGACGTGCTCAATGGCTACGTGCCCAACGGCGACAGTTACACCTCGGATTACGAGAGCGCCATCGGCTTCGGCGAGGCGGAGAGCCTGACGGGCGCGGAGGCGGTGCACGGCATGAAGCTGCTGCTGCGTCACTGCGGCATGCCGGAGGACGGCGCGGAGAAGTGCATCCTGCGGGACATTACCGAGATGACCCGCGTGGTGCTTGTTCAGGTCACGGGCAAGCGCAGGTTCAAGAGGGGATAAAGCTGCTGCATAAAAATACTGCGGACAGGAGGCTGCCGTCGATTCAGGGGAATCGGCGGCAGCTTTTCCCTGTCTCCGAACGGGCCGCGCCGCACTGTCGAAGCGGCAAACCGGGGTCTGTCAAGGCATGCCAACTGTTATTTTTGCAACAAATCATACGATTTTTGAAGAATTGTGGGAAAAATTGCAGAAATATGGTATATTGGAAGTGGAAAGTGCTACATAGGCAGAAAATGGGTTTTGCGCCGCAGCTGCGCGGAACCGTGAGGGTTGGTTGGAAATATGCATTATCTGTCCGATTTCAAGGATTGCGCCGGACGTCCGGTCAATGCGCGGAAAATCAAGGATGAAAAACTGAAGCAGCTGTTCGATTTGCTGTATGCGGCGGGGGAGATGGCGCGCGCCGATCTTGCACGCGTGACGGGCCTGAGCCCGACCACGGTGTCCGCGCTGGTGGAGGAACTGATCCGCAGGGGAATCTTTGTGGAAGCGGGCTATGCGCCCGCGATGCAGGGCGGACGCAGGCCCATCAAGCTGTGCGTCAATGCCCAGGGACGCCAGATTCCCACCTTCACGCTCCGCGGCGACGGCGTGCGCTTTGAGCTGTACAACCTGGGCATGGAGGTGCTGGAGGCCTTCGACCTGCACTTCGCCGACGGGGAGCTGGAGCACAGCGACGAGGCCTGCACGTGCCTGATCGCCGACGTTCTGAATGGGCACTCGAAGTGCTTCTCTCCCCAGCTTGCGGCGGGGGTGTGCATCTGCATTCCGGGCATCTACAAGCCTGACCGCAGGGCGTTCATGCTCTGTACCGGCAGCGAACTGCGGCTGGAGGTGCTGGAAGCGCTGGAGCGGGAGCTGCAGTTGCCACTGTTTCTGGGCAACGAGCTGCATTGCCTCACCTATATGGAGGCGATGCGCAGCGCGGAGACGGAGTCCCGGGGCCTGATCTACGTCGATGTTTCCCGGCAGGTGGAGGCGTGCCTCTATGTCAACGGCGATGTGTACACCGGCAGGGACAACTATGCCGGACAGCTGGGCCACGTCTCCATCAATTACCGCGGCCGCGCGTGCAGCTGCGGGAGCCGGGGCTGTCTGGAGCGGTACGTGAACACCGATGCGGTGCTGGAGCGCATCGCGGAGGCTGCGGCCTTCAAGCGCTGCCGAACGCTGGAACAGCTGACGGGCGGCGACATGGGAAAGCTGACGATGGAGATGGTCGGCAGGGCCTACGAGGCGAACGAGCCGGTGGTCGTCGAGGTGATCGACGACATTGCGGAGCAGCTGTTCGCGGGCGTCTATGCCATGGTGAGCATCACCGGCGTGGGCCGCATTGCCCTCGGCGGCGACATCGCGCGGATGGGTCCACGCTTTCTGGAGCGCATGCAGGCGCTTGCACTGCAGACCAACGGCCACCATTTGCTGCGGGGCATCACGATCGCATACAGTGACCTGGATGCGGATGCGGTCAGCACGGGGTTGGTCTCCTACTTCATCAAAAAGCGCTTTGAGATCAACCGGAGATAAGCCCGATGAAAATAGGGGTACATCGAAGCAGAAGTTTCGATGTACCCCTTTCGTATGCATATTATTACAGCTC
>CAMBWJ010000413.1 GCA_945871545.1 uncultured Clostridia bacterium
GGCAAGTACGACTGCAAGGAAGTCTGCATGGAATCTGCCGGCAAGTACTGGATTCCCGTCTTCAACATCCTGGAAAAGACCTGTCTGGTGACATTGGCACACCCCAAGTACACCAAGCCGCAGAAGGGCAACAAGACTGACCGGAAGGATGCAAAGTGGATTTGCGACCTGTTCATGTGCGACATGATCAAGCCGTCCTTTATCCCGCCGCCAGCCATTCGCCATCTGCGCGACCTCGTTCGTTACCGCGGCAAGCTGACGAATATGCTGACCGGCGAGAAGAACCGTGCCCAGAATTGCCTCACCGTTTCCAACCTGAAAATGGACGATGTGTTTTCTGATGTATTCGGCAAATCGGCTCGTTCCATTACAGAATACATCCTCGCACATCCCGGCGAGCATTTCGACGTTGCACAGTTCGTGGACAGGCGCTGCAAAGCTCCGCTTTCTGAGATTCAGGCCGCTGTAGACGGCGCTGTTTCTCCAGAACAGGCTATAAAGCTGCACCAATGCCTTGACTACATCGACCAGCTTCAGCAACACCGCCAGCAGCTGGAGCATCAGATTTTCCTCATCTGCGAACCCTTTGCAGATGTCCTCCAGCTCCTGCGCACTGTTCCTGGTTTCAGCAACGACCCCATGACGGCTACTCCATGCGTTCCGCCTTTCCCATCGTGCAGTTTGCGCTGCCGCTGATGGAGGAGCTGCAGCTGACCACCGGAGAATTCGTCTATCTGACCACGCACATCAACAGGCGCGTGCTGTATCTGGAGTGCGTGTATCCCCGCAAGCGCACGGTCGGCTATTCCATTACCGGCAAAACGCTGCCGATGCACTGCACCGGCTGCGGAAAGGCCATGCTCTCCCTCTTTTCGACCGAGCAGGTCGACGGCGTCATCCGCACCTGGGGGCTTGAGCGCAAGACGCTCAACACCATCACCGATCGCGACATGCTCCTTCGCGAGCTGGAAATCTCCCGTATCCGCGGCTATGCGCTGGATCAGGAGGAGGAGACGCCCGGCGTCAAATGCATTGCCATGCCCGTGCGGGCCGGCGACGGCTCCGCTGCAGGCGCCATCAGCATTTCCGGCCCCGTATACAGCATGACGGACGATCAGATGAGCAAGCACATCAAGCTGCTCTCCGATATCACGAGCATCCTGTCGACCCGCGCCGACCTGTTCCCCGCCATGCAGATCGATTCCCCGTTCACCGGCAGCACGCCGTAAATCGCAGACCGCCTCTGCGCTCCGCGTCCAGGAACCCATTTTGAGATCGACCAGCATAACAGAGCCGTCGCTCATTTCCATCTCTGCACCACATAAAAGCTGCCATGCGCCCGAAGCTCGTCTTCAGGCCATGGCAACTTGATTCATTTGTCGCAAAACCGTTTCCCGGCGTGCCGCACGGCATTCGGCTACAGGGTTTCCGGGTCGATGATGCCCGCAATGGTGATGTCGCTGGGCGGCGGATCATCCCGGCTGAGCATGAGCGCGGCCTCCTTGCGGCCGATCATGTACACCACGTCGCCGATTCCCGCCTGGCGCGTTCCATCGCAAGCGATCAGCAGCCCCTTCTCCTGCCCGTTGACGATCTGCCGGACGACGAGCAGCTTGATCCCATTCAGAGAAGGTGTCTTGACCGTGCACACCACGGAGCCGACTACTTTTCCGATATTCACGGCTTTCCCTCCTAGTGGCAGCGAACGGTTTTTCCCTGCCAGGTATAGGAATCGATCACACCACAGATGGTGACGCTGGCGATGAGCTGCTTGTCGCCCATGATCATCTGCGCTGCGCCGCCATCGTTATTGACCAGCACGATATCGCCCACGCCGGCATCTGCCGCGTCCAGCGCGATCAGCTCCTCGCCGGTGAGCTGGCCGTCAAGCGTCAGGTGGCGAACCCGCAGCAGCTTGCAGCCCACATATTTTTCGTATTTGATGGTGGAGACCACCGTGCCCGTGACCTGTGCAATCTTCATCGCTCATCGCCTTTTCTGTACCTGCGCTCGCCGAGGATATCCACAAAGTCCACAATGCCGACAATGGAGCTGTCCACCGGCTTGTTGGTGGTCTGGTCCGTCTGTCTGGAGGAGCTTCCTCCCGCCCACATGACGATTTCACCCTCGCCCGCGCCCACGGTATCCACAGTGATAAAGGGCGCGCCCTTTTCCTCAAACGTATCCATATCAATCGGCACCGCCACCAGCAGCTTCAGGCCCTGAAGGCGCTCGCATTTGCGGGTGCTGACCATGCTTCCGATCACTTTTGCCAACTGCATGCCCCGGTCTCCTTTGCCTTGTCATAGGTGCGCGCGCCGCGCATATCGATCGAATCCACGATGCCATAGATGCTGAAATCGGATGCGACCGTTTTGGTCGTGTCGGATTGGCGGGCGGAGCTTCCGTATGCACAGAACACCAGGTCCCCCTCGCCCGCGCCCACGTCGTCCACGCAGACGACGTAATCGCCCTTCATCTCAAGCGTCTGCAGATCGACCGGCTGCACGATGAGCAGCTTGGCTCCGCGCAGCGTGTCGCACTTGTTGGTGCTGACGACATTGCCTGTAACGCGACCTACCAACATGT
>CAMBWJ010000414.1 GCA_945871545.1 uncultured Clostridia bacterium
ACAAGCGCCGGGCATTCACCTATCAGAAGTCCGTGGCAATCGTCGCCGAGCGGCTCAACGTCTCGCGTTACACCGTGTACAAGTACATGCACGAGCTGGAAGAGGCGGAGAAGAAGGGCGAACATCTGGCAGAGTGATATGCAGCGCTCCTTGCGATTCCGGTCACGATGTCTGAAAATATGGAAAGAGCACCGACGTTATGCCGGTGCTTTCAGTTTGGATAATTTCAGTCGCTCGGCGGCTGATAGCTGCCGAGATTGAACACGGGCTTTTTGCCGACAAGCCAATCAAAGGGCTCATGAATCCGGCTGTTCGCGTGCTCGATATAGGTGATGGCGAGATTGCACTGCGCGGCCATCCAGAGGTTACGGCGGGGAATATGCCAACTGTCGGGATACTGATCGAGCATCTCAGGATAGACATTTGCATCAAAGCCTCGCCGCGGAATACAGTTTGTTGGGGAATAAGCAAAGATGCGCTTAAGGCGGATATGCGGGTATTTGGTTTTCAGAGAGATCACCACATCCGCTGCCAGTTCGTCAAAGCCACCGTAATACCCGTCCCAGAACTCGGTTGCTCCGTATTCGGTAATCGCGCGCTCAACAAGCTCGTGAAGGTGCGGTTCGAGATTTTCGGGGATATTCCGATGACCGAAGAAAGCACAGATGATGGACATGAAGAGATCTCCGAAAAGACAAGTACATAAATATGAAGGGCTTAAAAGATAATATCCATAAATAGTAAGGGTTTGAATATCAAGTTACCTTGTCTGCAACTATTATATATAATAACCCTAACGATGTAAAGAGGGGATTGTATATGCGGGTTTCAGAATCACAGGACTTTGGCGCAGTAACGATGAGGATCGAGGAGGTTCTCAAGGAGAAAGGCATATCCAAGAATCAGATTTGCAAGGATCTGGATCTCCCGAGGGGGAATTTCAACCGGTATTGCCGAAATAACTTCCAGAGAATCGACGCGGCGCTGCTGTGCAAGCTGTGCTGGTATCTGGAAGTTGACCTGAATGATCTGCTTGTCTATCAGCGCCCTCAAGAGTAATGATCACACAAAGAAAGAGCACCGACGATTTGTCGATGCTCTTTTTGTGTGCGTGTCAGCAGTTTCGGAGCGCTTGTGCGCGAACGAAACGGATTTGGAACCGCGCAGCCGTCGTATCGCCCCGGCAGGGCATCGGAGGGCTGTGCCCGTGCGATGCCGTTGGAAGCAAGGCGAAGCGTACTGGCGGCGGGTCCTCCCCGCAGCAAGGCGAAGTGTACTGGCCGCGCCCACTGGGCGCTTAGCCCTTGACCGCGCCGGCGACAACACCCTCGATGATGTACTTCTGGCAGAGCAGATACATGATGATGATCGGGACGACTGTGATCATGATGCAGGCCATCATCGGGCCCATCTCTACACGGCCGTAGCTGCCGCGGAAGTACTGGATCGCCATCGGAATGGTGCGGTACTTCTTGATGTCCAGCACCAGCGTCGGCAGGAGGTAGTCGTTCCAGACCCACATGGTCTCCAGAATCGCGGTGGAAATCGCGGTCGGCTTGAGGATCGGGAAGACGATCTTGAAGAAGATCTGCAGCGGGTTGCAGCCGTCGATCATCGCGGCTTCTTCAATCGCCAGCGGAACCGACTTCATGAAGCCCGTGAACATGAACACCGCCAGACCCGCGCCGAAGCCCAGGTAGATGATGCAGATGTTGAACGGGGTGTTCAGGCTCAGCGTGTCCGCCGTCTTGGAGAGCGTGAACATGACCATCTGGAACGGCACGACCATGGAGAACGCGCACAGCAGGTACATCAGCTTGGACACCGTCGAGTTGACGCGGGTGATGTACCAGGCGCACATGGAGCAGCACAGGATGATCAGGATGACCGAGGTGATCGTGATGATCAGCGAGTAGCCGAAGGAGGCCAGGAAGTTCATCTGCGTCACGCCGTAGATGTAGTTGTGCAGGCCGACAAAGGACGCGGCCGTGGGCAGCTCGAACACGGACGTGGTGGAAATGGCGGTTTCCGCCTTCAGGGAGTTCTGCAGGATCAGGACGACCGGATAGATCCACACGAGGCTGAGCACAGTCAGCAGGATGCTCAGGCAGGCGTCGACAGCGCGGCGGGCGCCGGAGACAGCGCCGTCGTGGTAAACCTTGGCTTTAGCCATTACTGCTGCACCTCCTTACGACGGGTGAAGTAGAGCTGAACCAGCGCGATGACGATGACCAGCAGGAAGAAGACGACGGCCTTCGCCTGGCCGATGCCCTTCCACTGCGGGCCGGAGCGGGCGTAGAAGGTGTCGTAGATGTTCAGGGCAAGCATCTGGCTCGCCTTGGCCGGTTCGCCGCCGGTGAGCGCGAGGTTCTGGTCAAAGAGCTTGAAGGAGTTGGTCAACGTGAGGAAGGAGCAGATGGTGATGGACGGCATGACCATCGGCAGCTTCACCTTGATGAGCGTCTGGAAGCTGGTTGCGCCGTCGATGGACGCGGCCTCGAGCAGATCGCCCGGGACATTCTGAAGGCCTGCGATGTAGATGATCATCATGTAGCCGATCTGCTGCCAGCACATCAGGATGATCA
>CAMBWJ010000415.1 GCA_945871545.1 uncultured Clostridia bacterium
GATTGATGAGGCAGTCGGTGAGCAGGAAGGTCTGCATGCCCAGGGTTTCCGCGATCATGTCCTCGTCCGCGTCGTTGCCCACCATCAGGCAGTCCTCCGCGCGCACGCCCAGCGCCTCGATCACGTCCCGGTAGAAGTCCGGGTTGGGCTTGCAGTGGCGGGAGTTTTCGTAGGTGGTGAAAAGCTCGAAGTCCTCCGGCTCCAGACCCGCCCAGCGGATGCGGCTCTCGGTGGCGAAGGAGGGGAACAGCGGGTTCGTGGCCAGCGCCACGCGGCAGCCGTGCTCCCGGATGCGCGCAACCGCCCAGGCCGCGTCGGGATTGTAGCCGCAGAAGGCGCGCGCCTGCTGGAAGTCCACGCGGTAGAACTCGTCGAACAGCGGCTTGTCCGCGTACACGCGCTCGCCGAAGATGGATGCAAAGCGCTTCCAGAAGGCCTCCTCGTTGGTGCAGCTGCCGTCGTTCGCCACCATCGCGGCGGTTCCGGCCCACACGCCGTCCACCAGCGCCTTCGGCTCGTAGCCCCGGTGGGCCACCTTCGCCGCCAGCAGCTTAAAATACCCCTTTGTGAAGGCGTCCTGATCCATGGGGAGCAGGGTGCCGTCCAGGTCGAACAGTACTGTTTTGATCTTCATGGGGTTCACCGTCACTTCTTGTGGTAGATGATGCCGATGGCCTCGGGGCCGATGTTGATGGTGATGATGCAGCCCAGGTAGAACATCAGCTCCGGCGGCTGATCCAGCTCGGTGCAGGCGGCCTGCATCAATCGCTCGGCCTCCTCGTCGTCGGCTGCGCGGGCGATCACATAGGGCGTGCCGGGTCTGCGCTCGGACTTACACAGCTCGATCAGCGCGGACACGGCCTTCTTCTTGCCGCGGATCTTGCTCAGAGTCTTGACCTGGCCGTCCTCGAAGGTGATCACCGGCTTGATGCCCACCGCGTCGCCGATGAGCGCCGCCGCCGCGGAGATGCGGCCCGACTTGCGCACGCACTTCAGGTTCAGCGGAATCGCCGCCACGCGCACGTTCTCCACCCAGTCGCGGATGCCGGCGATGATCTCGTCCACCGTCGCGCCCGCCCGGGCCTGCTTCGCCGCCGCGATCACGGCCCAGCCGTAGCCCATGGAGTAGTTCAGCGAATCGATGATGTGAATGCGGAAGCTGTCCTTCGCCTCGGGGTGCTCCTCGTAGAACAGATCCCGCGCCTGAATCGCGCTCTGCCAGGTGGAGGAGCCCCTGGAGTTCAGCGTGGTCTGGATCAGATCGGTGTAGCCCGCCTTCCAGCTCTCCTCGAACAGCTCGGTATATTGGTAGGGATTCACCTGCGCCGACATGGGCAGCCTGTCCTCCGCGTCCAGCAGGGGATAGAACTCCTGGGGGGTGAGATCGTAGCCGTCGCGGTACTCCCTGTCCTCGGTGATGATCGTCAGCGGCAGCACGGCGATGTCCAGCTCCTCGCGCAGGGAGACCGGGATGTCCGCCGTGGAATCGGTCGCAATTCGGATGCGCATGTGTCTTTCGCCTCTCTTCTTCGCAAAAATCGGATGCGCCCCATGAGGCCATGAGACGTTATGTAACATTGTTTGTCAGATACTATATCGGAATTTTAGAAAAATTGCAAGGCGCGGGTTGTAAAGGGGAAGGCATGCAGCTTTGTATGTTTGTTAATTCGCGGCGGATGTGGGCGTTTTTTGCCAGTTTGTGTTTCTTTCACAGAGGGGTCTTCTCAAAAACGGTCAACGGTGTATAATGGAAATTGACCGAAGCGGTTCATGGAGATAAGTATGAATGAAAAATTCTTTTCCCTGCCGGAGGAGAAGCAGCAGCGCATCCTCAACGCGGGCTACCGGGTGTTCGGGCGGAACTCCTACAAGCACAGCCCCATGAGCGAGATCGCGGACGCGGCGGGCATCAGCAAGTCGCTCTTGTTCCACTACTTCCACAACAAGAAGGAACTGTACCTCTACCTGTGGGACAAGTGCGCCGAGACCACCATCGAGACGCTGACCCGCTACAATTGCTACGAACAGAGCGACCTGTTCGAGAGCATGATGACGGGCATGCGGGCGAAGATGGAGATCATCCGCACCTGGCCGGACATGGGCAACTTCGTGATCCGGGCCTTCTATGAGAAGGATCCGGAGATCAGCGCGGCGATTCAGGCGGCCTGTCAAAGGGCCTTCAGCTTCAAGGCCAGCCGGACGCTGATGAACCTCGACCCCAAGCAGTTCATCCCCGGACTGGACATTGAAATGATGTATCGGGAGATGTACTGGGCCTCGGAGGGCTATCTGTGGGAGCTGATGCAACGCGGCGGGATGGTCGAAGGCGGCATGGACATTGAGAAAATGGAGCGGGACTTCACCCGCCTGATTCAATTCTGGAAGCAAATCTATCTGAGGAAGGAGTGACGCAATGAACGTTACAAATGCAATCGAGACGGTGGGACTGACCAAGTCCTATGGAAAGGCCCGGGGCGTGGTCGATCTGAACCTGACCGTGCCCGCCGGGGAATTCTTCGGCTTCATCGGCCCCAACGGCGCGGGCAAGAGCACCACGATCCGCACGCTGCTGGGCTTCATCGCC
>CAMBWJ010000416.1 GCA_945871545.1 uncultured Clostridia bacterium
TGGGGAAGGCGTTCATGGGCGGCTGAGGAATGTACCGCCGTCCGTGGAGGGGAGACTTGCCGTGCATTTTCATCGCCCGACAGGGGCGTGTATGACATCCCGGGTGCGGATGGGCGCAAAGCCTGCGGACAGATGAAGCTTGCGTGCGATCGCTGACAGCTTCTCCGGGTGCATCTCTTTTTGCGTCATGCATCCAGATCCACGCGCTGCCGCTTCACCAGCTCGCTGAAGAAGCCGTTGCGCGCCAGCAGCTCCTCGTAGGCGCCGTCCTCCACGATCTTTCCCCTGTCCAGCACGATGATGCGGTCGCAGTGGCGAATGGTGGAGAGCCGGTGGGCGATGACGATGCGGGTGCATTTGAGCTTGTCCAGCGATTCCGAGACGGTCTTCTGAGTGATGTTGTCCAGCGCGGAGGTCGCCTCGTCGAACATCAGGATCCTCGGCCTGGGCGCGATGGCCCGCGCGATCATCAGCCGCTGCCGCTGACCGCCGGAGATGCCGCCCTGGCCCTCGGAGATCAGGGTGTGCATGCCCATGGGCATCTGACGGATGTCCTCGGCCATGCCCGCCATCTCCGCCGCCTCCCACGCCTCGTTCAGCGTGAGCTGGGGCGCGGAGATGGTGATGTTGGAGTAGATGTCGCCCTGAAACAGGCTGCCGCTCTGCATCACCACGCCGATCTTCCGGCGCAGGGACTTGAGATCCATGGTGGCGAGATCCCGCCCGTCGTAGTACACTGCGCCCTTCTGGGGCTTCTCGAAGCCCAGCAGGATGCGCATCAGCGTGGACTTGCCGCAACCGGTCTTGCCCACGATGGCCACGTACTGCCCGGGGCGAATCTTCAGCGAGAGGTCGTCCAGCACGTAGGGCATGGCGTCATCGTAACGGAAGGAGACGTTGTTGAGCTCGATGCCGCCCCGCAGATGGGTGACAACCTGCCGGTTCAGATCCACCTCCGGTTCCGCCTCCAGGATCGGTTGCACCAGCTTCAGGATGGGCCGGATCTGGGACGCGGTGAGCACGATGCCGGCCAGCGCGGTGAAGGCCCCGCTGACCATGCCGTAGGCGCTGCTGAAGGCCATGTAGTCCGCCATGGACACGCCGGAGCGGATGGCGGTGTAGTAGATGACGATGGTTCCCAGCAGGGTGATGGCCGTGGTGATCGTGCCGTTCAGCCGCAGCAGCATGGGCGGCTGGTACAGATAGCGGGCGGACTTGGTGTACTGCTTGCTCCACCTGGCGAAGGCGCGCTTTTCCGCGCCGGCGTTCTTGATCTTCGCAACGCCGCCCAGCAGCGCGTAGACCATGCCGCTCTCCTTGCCGGCCTCCGTCAGCTGCTTCTCCGAGATGTGCATCTGCATCAGGGCCGTCGCCAACGAAAAGCCCGCGGTCAGCAGCGTGATGACGATGGCCGGGGCCGCCAGCGCGGGGGCGTAGGCGAACACCTGGGCGATGTAGACCAGCGAAAAGACCGCCGTAAGTCCCGTGGAGAAGATGGCGTTGAGCAGCATGCCGCACAGGCTGCCGATGGCGCTGACGCGGTTGGACAGCTCGCCTGCGCTGTACTGCTTGAAGAAATCCACCGGCAGGGACAGCACGCGCATCATCACCGCGCTCTCCACCGCCAGCTCCATCTTCGTGGAGATGCTCGCGTTCAGGATCCCCTTGATTCCGGCAAGCAGGCAGCTGGCCAGCGTGACGCACAGCAGGGTCAGCACCGCGCCCGCAAGCAGCGCCGTGCTGCCAAGTTCAAGCACCGGGCCGTACAGGTAGCGGCTCACCGCAGGCGTGACCAGGCCCAGCGCCGTGATCAGCGCCGTCGCAAGCAGAAGCAGCGCAAAATCCCGCGCGTGCAGCTGCCGGAAGCAGTAGGCCAGCAGGTCGGTCGTCCGCAGCCTGCGCAGGGGGAAGGGCGGATAGAAGCAGATCGCGTCCTCGCAAATCTCGTCCGCGTTCCTGCGGTTGATGCGCACGGTCTTTCCCGTGGCAGAGTCCCTGTAGGTATAGCCCCCGGCCCTTCCCGGAAGCAGGGCGACGATGCTGCCGTCCTTTTTCGTGCCCAGCATCGCGCCGATCGCGTCCCGGTACCAGCCCTTCGTGAGCTTCACCGTGCGCCGCATGACGCCGGAGGGCCGCAGCAGGTACTCCAGCACGTCGCCTAAGTCCGTGAGCTGCTCCGGCACCTCCTGCGCCTTGACGTGGTAGTAGCGCAGGATGTCCCCGATGGCCTCCTCGGCAAGCCTGCGGTCGCTGGAGAGGCTGCCCATGATCTTCCGGTCGCTGACGAGGTTCGCCATCTGCGCGAAGGCATCGGCGAACATGTCGTCGTCGTGCTGAATCCGCTGCCGGATCTGTTCATCAAACCAGCCCATGTCCGCACCTCCTATTCGCTCAGAATCAGTTCCTCGTATTTGCCGTGGTTCGCCATCAGCGCCGCATGGGTGCCGCGCTCCACGATTTTGCCGTGGTCCAGCACGATGATCTCGTCGCAGTCGCGGATGGTGGAGAGGCGGTGGGCGATGACCACGCAGCTGATGCCCCTGTCCTTGATGGCCTTCACCAC
>CAMBWJ010000417.1 GCA_945871545.1 uncultured Clostridia bacterium
GGCGGGTCATCTTCAGGCCCTTGTCGTTCATTTCCCAATACATGCTGTCCACGTCCATTGTGGAGGTGTATCGCAGGAACTCCTTGTACTTGGCCACGTCGATGTCCAGGTGGGTGGCATCGGCGGTCAGGCCGGTGTGCAGACGGGCCGCACAGCGCGGGCCCAGATCGCGGCCGATGTTGGTGGCGCCGATAAGCACGATCTCCGGCTTCTTTTCCACCACCAGGTCGCACAGCACCTTGGTGTAGGCGTCGGTGGTGTAGTTGGAGAGCTTCGGGTCGTCGCACAGATAGACCTTGTCCGCGCCGTAGCCGCCCAGCGTCCTGGCCAGATTGCCGACGTTGCTGCCCAGAAGCACGCCGCACAGCTCCACGCCCAGATCGTCGGCCAGCTTGCGGCCCTCGCTCAGCAGCTCAAAGCTGGTCTGATTGATGTAGCCGTAGCCGCCGTGAATCTGAACGGCCTTGTACGCCACGCGGTTGCACATCTCGGCGGCAAAGTACTTGCACATCGCGCACAGCTTGGAAGCCTCCGGATCGCCGGCGTCCTTGCGCACGGCGGTGGAGTAGATCAGCTGACGGGCAGCCTCGATCTCCGTCGCCATCTCGGCGATCATGAAGCTGATGGCCTGGAACTTGGCGATCGGCTGGCCGAACTGCTTGCGTTCCTTGGCGTACTTGATCGACTCCTCCAGACAGCCCTGCGCAATGCCCAGCGCCTGCGCCGACATGCCCAGACGGCCGCCGTCCAGCGTCTTCATCGCGGTGGCGAAGCCCTTGTGCAGCGGGCCCAGCAGATCGCTCTTGTGCACGCGCACGTTCTCCAGAATGACGTCGCTGGTGGGGTAGCCGATGATGCCCATCTTGTGCTCCGGCTTGCCGCAGGAGACGCCCGGCAGCTTCATGTCCACGATGAACATCGAGATGCCGCGGCTGCCCTTCTGGGTGGGATCGGTCTTGGCGTACACCACGCAGTAGTCCGCCATCGGCGCGCCGGAAATGAAGGTCTTGCGGCCGTTGAGAATGTAGAAATCGCCGTCTTCCACGGCGGTCGTCTGCGTGCCGCCGGCGTCAGAGCCCGCGCCCGGCTCGGTCAGCGCGAAGGCGAGGATCTTTTCGCCCTTGGCGACCGGCACGACGTACTTCTGCTTCTGCTCCTCGGTGCCGCAGAACAGCAGCGGGCCCGCGCCTAGGGAGTTGGAGGTGTTGGCGTAGATGGAGAGAACCGGGCTCACGCGCGCGAATTCCTCAACCATCATCACATAGGCCAGGCTGTCGCCGCCCTGACCGCCGTACTCCACCGGGATCTTCACGCCCATGAAGCCGTACTTGGCCATCTTGTTGTGCATGTCCCAGTTGAATTCGCCGGTCTCCTCCAAGTGGTCCAGCAGCTCGGGCGTAAACTCGGTCTCGGCAAACTGGCGGTACAGCTTGCGCATCATTTGATGCTTTTCCGACAGGATCATAGTGTTTCCTCCTTGAAAAGATTGGATATTCTCAGCGGGAAAGCCCCGCATTGCAGAATCAGAGATACCGGGTGTCGATGTGGTACATGTTGAAGGTGCCGTGGGCCAGCAGCCGTCCGTCCTCCGCGGTCAGGTCCACCAGCACCGTGACCAGCGTGCGGCCGCGGTGAAGAACCTGACCGTCGGAATAGATCATGCCCTCGCGAAGATTGCTGATATACTGCATATGGCTGTCTGCCGTCACATAGCTGCGGCCGTCCAGATAGGCGGTCACGCCTGCGGTGGAATCCGCAAGGGTATACAGGAAGCCGCCGTGCGCAATGCCATGCCCGTTGGTGCAATCCGGCGTGAGCGGAGCGCACATGCGCACGTGATCCTTTTCGGCCAGCAGCGGCTTCAGCCCCTTGGCTGCGGTGAAGTTGTTGCGTGCCAGAATCTGATGGACACGCTCAAGATATTCATTCATTGCTTTTTCCCAATCGTCAGTCCCAGCTGCCTGGCCGCCAGCTCTGCGGTTTCCGTGATGCGGATCTTGCCGGTTGCAGTCTGCGGCAGAGCATCCAGATACAGGAAGTAACGCGGTATCTTGTAGTACGCAAGGCGCGTTTTCAAATGGTCGCGGATTTCCGCTTCAGTCAGGGTCTGTCCCTCGTGCAGGCACAGGCAGGCGCAAACCTCCTCGCCATAGTGCTCATCCGGCACGCCCACCACCTTGCATTGGCGGATCTGCGGCAGAGAGGACAGCGCCGTCTCAATCTCGCAGGGACTGATGTTTTCTCCGCCGCGGATGATCAGCTCCTTCAAGCGGCCGGCGAGCGTGATGTTGCCCGCCTCATCCAGGCTTCCGATGTCGCCGGTATGCAGAAAGCCGTCTGCGTCAAGGATGGTGCGGTTGGCTTCCGGACAGTTGTAATACCCCTGCATGAGGAGATAGCCCCGCACGCAGATTTCGCCGACCTTGCCGGCCGGAAGGGCTTCGCCGGTCTTCAGATCGACGATCTTTCCCTCCACATGGCTCATGAAATGGCCGACGGTGCGGCTGCGGATGTCAAGCGGCGCATCGTAATCGCAGATCGTCAGGCCTGCGGTGCATTCGG
>CAMBWJ010000418.1 GCA_945871545.1 uncultured Clostridia bacterium
AAGTACATCCTGAAGCGCCTGCTGGCAGGCGTGCTCACCATCGTGGTGCTGATTACCGTCGCGTTCTTTCTGATGCACGCGATGCCCGGCAGTCCCTTCAGCCAGGAGGAGCAGAAGAAGCTGACCGAGGAGGGCCTGGCCCGCCTGAACGCGAAGTACGGCCTGGACAGGCCCGTATGGGAGCAGTACATCACCTACTGGAAGGGCCTGCTCAAGTTTGACTTCGGCACCTCCTTCAAGAAGCCGGACACCACCGCCAACGAGATCATCTTCAGCCACTTCCCGACCTCGGCGAAGGTGGGCGGCGTGGCGATTCTGGTATCGCTGCTGATCGGCATCCCCCTGGGCATGGCCGCGGCGCTGCACCGGGGCAAGGGCATCGACTGGTTCTGCATGGTGTTCGCCACCATCGGCATCTCCGCGCCGGTGTTCGTCATCTCGGTGCTGCTGATGTACCTGTTCTGCAGCGCGATCCCAATACTGCCAAACTTCGGCCTGAACAGCTGGAAGAACTACATCCTGCCGGTGGCCTGCCTGTCGTTCAGCCCCATCGCCTACATCGCGCGCCAGACCCGATCCTCCATGCTGGACGCCATGGGTCAGGATTACATCCGCACCGCCCGGGCCAAGGGCGTTTCGGAGTTCAAGGTCGTGGCCAAGCACGCGCTGAAGAACGCGCTCACGCCGGTCATCACCTACCTGGGCACGCTGATCGCCAGCCTGCTGACCGGCTCCTTCGTGGTGGAGCGCCTGTTCTCCATCTCCGGCATCGGCCGCTACTTCGTTCAGTCCATCTCCGACCGCGACTACACGATGATCATGGGCATCACCATCTTCTTCGGCATCTTCGTCGTCATCTGCAACCTGATCGCCGACATCATGCTGGCCATCATCGACCCGCGCGTCAAGCTCACCAATCAGTAAGGAGGCACGTCACATGGGAAAAGCAAGTAAGAAATTCGCGCCCATCCCCGCGGACGCGCTCTCCAATTCCATCTCCCCGGAGGATTACGCCGCGCTGGATGCGGACATGTTCGACATGAACGCCGCAGCCGAGGACAGCTCCGAAAAGATCGTCCGCGAGAGCACGACCTACTGGCACGACGTCTGGAAGCGCTTCCGCAGGGATCCGCTGGCCATCTTCGGCCTGTGCGTGATTCTTGCGATGGCGATCGCCTGCATCGTCGTGCCGATGGTCTCCCCGTACACCTACTCCGGCATGGATCTGACCAACATGAACGCCGGCCCGTCGCTGGCGCATCCCTGCGGCACGGATCAGATGGGCCGCGACCTGTTCATCCGCATTATGTACGGCGCGCGCATCTCGCTGTCCATCGGCGTGGTTGCCGCAGCGATCAACTTTTTGATCGGCGTGGTCTACGGCGGCGTTGCCGGCTACATCGGCGGCAAGGTGGACATGGTGATGATGCGCATCGTGGACATCCTGATCGCGCTGCCCAGCATGCTCTACACGGTGCTGATCATGCTGGTGCTGGGCTCCAGCGTGGGCACGGTCATTCTGGCGCTGTGCTTCACCTCCTGGATCGGCACCGCCCGCATCGTGCGCAGCGAGGTCATGCGCCTGAAGCACTCCGAGTACGTGCTGGCGGCGCGGCTGTCCGGCGCAAAGTTCTGGAACCTGCTGGTGTCGCATCTGATCCCCAACGCCATGGGCCCGATCATCGTCTCCACCGCGTTCCTGATTCCCAGCGCGATCTTCTCCGAGGCCTTCCTGTCCTTCCTGGGCATCGGCATTCAGGCCCCGATGGCGAGCTGGGGCACGCTGGCCAACGACGCCCAGAGCACCCTGCTGACCTATCCCCATCAGATGATCTTCCCGGTGCTTGCCATTTGTATCACCATGTTCTCGTTCAATTTTATCGGTGACGGCCTGCGCGACGCGCTCGATCCGAAGCTGAAGAAGTGAGGAGGCGCAGCATGAGCAGACTGCTAGAGGTCAAGAATCTGACCACCAACTTCCACATTGGCGTGGGCTGCGTGCAGGCCGTGCGCAATGTTTCCTTCCATCTGGACGCGGGCGAGTCGCTGGGCATCGTGGGCGAGTCCGGCTCGGGCAAGAGCGTGACCATGATGTCCATCATGGGCCTGCTGCCCGACTACGCGGACGTCGCCGCCGATTCCATCCGCTTTGGCGGCCGCGAGATGACGAAGATGAGCGTGGGCGAGTTCCGCAAGGTGCGCGGCAACGAGATCGGCATGATCTTTCAGGACCCCATGACCAGCCTGAACCCCCTCTACACGGTGGAGAACCAGATCGCTGAGCCGCTGCGCATCCATCGCGGCATGAGCAAGGCAGAGGCGCGCAGGGCGGCGCTGGAGCTTCTCAAGCGCGTGGAGATTCCCAATCCCGAGGCGCGATTGAAGCAGTATCCCCACGAGCTTTCCGGCGGCATGCGCCAGCGCGTGATGATCGCCGCGGCCATCGCATGCCAGCCCAAGCTGGTCATCGCCGACGAGCCCACCACCGCTCTGGACGTGACCATTCAGGCCCAGGTGCTGGACCTGCTGAACCACCTGAAAAAGAGCTCCAACGCCTCCA
>CAMBWJ010000419.1 GCA_945871545.1 uncultured Clostridia bacterium
CAAGATGCGCCCGATGCGCGCCGAGGGCCCCTATCGCGGCTACTGCTGCGCCCAGACGAACCCGGCGAAGCCCGGCGACGTTGAGGCGACCATCGCCACCGCGAAGAAGTACGGCGCGTGCGGCGACAACGTGGTCATCAAGATGCCCGCCACCCGTGCCGGCATCGAGGCGATTGAAGAGTGCGCGGCCATCGGCCTGAACGTGGCGGCGACGGTGAGCTTCACCGTGCCCCAGGTGCTGGCGGTGGGCGAGGCGGTGCAGCGTGGTCACGAGCGCGCCCGCAAGAACGGCATCGAGCCCGGTCTGGGCATTGCGGTGCTGATGGTGGGCCGTCTGGACGACTATCTGCGCGACGTGATGTACGACACCCGCGCGAAGGCGACTGAAGCGGACATCATCT
This sequence comes from uncultured Clostridia bacterium, assembly GCA_945871545.1. The sequence goes on from CAMBWJ010000419.1 coordinate 402, forward strand.
GGGCGGGCACGGCGGCCATCAAGCGCGCCTACCGCATCTTCAAGGAGAAGAACTACGACTGCGTGCTGATGCCGGCAGGCTGCCGCGGCGCGTATCACATCACCCAGCTGGCGGGCGCGGACATGATCATGAGCGTGGCTCCGGGCATCGCCAGGGCGCTGGAAAAGGAGACCGATTTCACGCCCCGCATCGATGACGAAGTGGATCCCGCGATCCTCGCGCGCCTGATGGAGATGCCGGAGTTCGTGAAGGCCTACGAGCCCGACGGCATGAAGCCGGAGGAGTTCATCACCTTCGGTTCCTGCAACCGCACGCTGGATCAGTTCGTGCAGTGCGGCTGGAACATCCTCAAGGCCCTGGAGCTGTGAGCTCCCCCAACGAAAGCGTTTTGGCACGGACATCGTGCTGAAAAATAAAAAGGAGGAAAAGATCAATGAAGAAACTGTTTGCTCTGGTTCTCACTCTGGCTCTCGTTCTGGGTTGCACTTCCGCCATGGCGGCGGTGTGGCCGGATGGCACCCCCAATGTGTACGTCGGCTACGGCGCCGGCGGCGGAACTGACACTGCTGTGCGTCCTGTGGTCGCCGCAATGGCTGAGTACCTGGGCGAGAACATCACCTGCTCCAACATGGAAGGCGCCAACTCCGCAGTGGCCTGCGACTACGTCCTGGGCGAGCCCCACAACGGCTACAACCTCTTCGCCACCGGCACCGGCGGATTCTCTTCCTTCCCGGTCTATGGCTACTCCGATTCCAGCTGGCAGGATTGGATCTCCTTCCATCCCTACTCTGGCCCGGCAGTCGTGTTCGCCAACCCCGATTCCGGCATCACCACTGTTGATCAGATGCTCGAGTACATCGCGGATCCGGCAAACCAGTTCGCCATCGGCGCTTACGGCAACGGCCCGCACACCCAGTTTGAAGCCATCTGCGCGGCGGCTGGCGTTGCGGCTCCCTCCTATGCGCTGTTCGGCTCCTGCTCTGACGCTGGCGTAGCCTGCATCGCGGGCGATGCCCAGATGGGCGCCGGCTCCCTGTCTTCCGTCATCGACTACATCAACGCCGGCAAGCTGGTTCCGATCTTCGTGACCTGCGCTGACGCCTTCGAGTTCACCGAGGCCGGCATCACCACCCCCTCCGTCACCACGCTGATCGAGGGCACCGAAGCCATCCCGAACCTGAACGAAACCTGGCCCATCATGATCCCGCGCGACGCTCCCCAGGAGATCATCGACGCTCTGACCGAGGCCTTCAACTATGCCATCACCACCGACGCCGTGAAGGAATTCGCCGCGTCCAAGGGCTTCAACATCATCGGCCTGACCGGTGAGGCAGCCGACCAGTTCCTGTCCTACTCCATCTCCGGTTACTCCTGGACCATCTACAATGCCGGCCTGGCCGAGGGCAACCCCGCCGACCACGGCATCCCGACCCTCGAGGAGTATGACTGGGAGACCCTGAAGGCGACCATCGAATAAGCAGTTCGCCAAGGCAACCATCGGTATAGGATGAGGCTTGCCCCTTCCCAGTGAAGTGGCTGTAGCCGATCCGTTCATCCGGGCGTCGCTGACGTGGTAGACGTCGGCGGCGCCTCTTTTACAAAACAAAGGAGTGATTGTAATGGACGGACAGAAGAAAAGAACTGCGGCCATGGATATGGTCTTTGGCGTTCTGCTCGTTCTCTTCAGCATCTACGTCATCATCACCTCCACGCAGCTGAAGTTCATGAAGAGCTTCACCGACGGCGCGGGCTTCTTCCCCTGCATCATCGGCTGCGTGCTGCTGGTGCTCGGCGCGGTGCTTGCCTTCATCGGCATCAAGGCCGGCGGCATTGCGGAGCTGAAGGAGGTTCTCACCGGCACCTTCCTGAAGGCATTTGTGACCAATGACAGCACCATCCGCGTGGTCATCCTGCTCGCGATGATGGTTGTCTACATGTTCTTCCTGATCGATTGGCTGGGCTTCCGCATCTCCAGTGCGATCTACCTCTTCGTCAACTTCCTGTATCTCAGGGCCTGCAAGAAGGTCGGCCCCATCCCGGGCTGGGTGATCGCGCTGGTTATCTCCGTGGTCGCGCCCCTGATCTTTTACTACGCATTCAAGTTTGGCCTCGGCATCACGCTGCCCTGAGGAAAGGAGGATAAAACTGTGAGTG
>CAMBWJ010000420.1 GCA_945871545.1 uncultured Clostridia bacterium
GCCTGGCACGGCGCATGCCGCTGGTGTTTGCTGCGTTTACCGTCGCCGCCATCGCACTGATGGGCATCCCCCCGCTGTGCGGCTTCATCAGCAAGTACTATCTGGCCACGGCGGCGCTGGAGCTGGGGAACGGCTGGGGCGTGGCGGGCGTTGCCGCGCTGCTGATCTCCTCGGTGCTGACCGCAATTTACAGCCTGTCGGTGGCGCTGCCCGCGTTCTTCATGCCGCTGGATGAAGCTGCGGGGCCGGAGCTGCCGAAGCGCTGCGATTCGGGCCTGCGCATGCTGGTTCCGCTGGGTCTGCTGCTCTGCGCCGTGCTCCTGCTGGGCGCGTGCTCCCAGCCCCTGGCCGACGCGCTGCGCGTCATCGCCGGAATGTGAGGTGAAATCGTGATTGCTGCACTTCTTCTGTCCGTGCCGCTGCTTGGTGCGGTGGTCTCCAGCGTCTGCGCCCGCCGCAGCGAGCGGCTCCGCGACCGCATCTATACGGTCGAATTGATCGCCGTGTTTGCACTGGCGGTGTGCGCCTTTGTCTCCAATGTGCGCGGCGGGGCGATTTTACTGAACGTGCCCGCACTCTGCGGCATGGGCCTTATGCTGAAGCTGGACGGCTTCCGCAGCCTGTATGCGCTGGTGGCCTCGTTCATGTGGCTGATGACGGGCCTGATGTCCCCGGAATACTTCGCCCACTACAAGAACCGCACCCGCTACTACCTGTTCAACCAGATCACGCAGATGGCGACGCTGGGCGTGTTCATGTCGGACGACCTCTACACCACCTTCATCTTCTTCGAGATCATGTCGTTGGCCTCCTATCCCTGGGTGGCCCACGATGAGAACAAGGGCGCGATGGGCGCTGCGGGCACGTACCTCGCCATCGCGGTGTTCGGCGGCATGGTGACGCTGATGGGCCTGTTCATGGCATGGAACCGCGTCGGCTCCCTGTCCTTCGACGCGCTGACCGCCGCACGGGGCCGCGCGGACATGATCCTGCCGTCGGCGCTGATCCTGGTGGGCTTCGGCGCGAAGGCTGGCCTGTTCCCGCTGCACATCTGGCTGCCCCAGGCCCATCCGGTGGCCCCCGCACCTGCCAGCGCGCTGCTCTCCGGCGTGCTCACCAAGACCGGCGTGTTCGGCATGCTGGTGATCTGCCTGCGGCCCATGCTGGGCTGCCTGCCCTTCGGCAACGTGATGCTGGCGCTGGGCCTGATCACCATGGCGCTGGGCGCGGTGCTGGCGCTGCTCTCCACCAACCTCAAGCGGATTCTCGCCTGCTCGTCCATGTCCCAGATCGGCTACATCACCGTGGGTGTGGCCATGGCGATGCTGCTGGGCGAGGAGGGCCACGTGCCCGCCAGCGGCGCGGTGATGCACATGGTGAACCACTCCGTGCTGAAGCTGACGCTGTTCATGGCGGCGGGCGTGGTGTACATGAACCTGCACAAGCTGGAGCTCAACGACCTGCGGGGCTTCGGCCGGGGCAAGCCGCTGCTGCATGCGGCGTTCCTGCTGGGCGCGCTGGGTCTGGCAGGCGTTCCGCTGTTCAACGGCTACCTGGGCAAGACACTGATCCACGAGGGCATCCTGGAGTATGCCCACGAGCTGGGGCACTTCGGCATTTACAATATCTGCGAGTGGATCTTCCTCTGCGCCGCGGGCATCACCACGGCCTACATGCTCAAAATCTACATCGCGCTGTTCTGGCAGAAGACTCCGAGCCGTCAGGCGGAGTACGATGCGCTGAACGGCCATTACATGAACCGGCGCACCGCCTTTGCGCTGTGCGCGGCGATGGTTCTGATTCCCGTGCTGGGCATGTTCCCCGGAATTCTGGAGGGCGTGTCGCGCATGTGCAGCGGCTTCACCGGCATCGAGGGCGTGCACGGCATTCACTTCTTCAGCCTCGGGAACCTGCGCGGCGGCGCGATCTCCCTGGCCATCGGTACATTTTTGTACCTGACCGTGGTGCGCAAGCTTCTGTACAATCAGGAGCGCGGCTACATCGCCGTGCAGCCGAAGCTGAACCTGCGCGAAAGCGCGGCAGCGAAGCTGGGCCTGCGCTGCGTGGACGGCCTGTGCGCCGTGGTGGATCACGCGCTGGAGAACCGCCTCTTCCTGCACGCCGTGCCGGAGGCCGTGAGCGGATTTGCGGAGAACGTGCTGGATCGCTTCGTGGAGAACCCCTTCATCATGAAGGTGGTTCCGGACGCGGCGACTGCGCTGACACGCGCCGCAGCGGGCCTCACCGACGGCGTGGTGGTGCTGCTGAAGGGCGGTCTGTTCCGCAGCCGCAGCGAGCACAGGCACCGCAAGCATTCGGTCTACTACGCCTTCTCCTACGTGGTGGGGCACATCCTGGACGCCTTCGTGATGCTGCTGAACCTGACCATCTACCGCAACCGCCCGATCCACATCGACTTCGTCTATGTGCTGGCCTCCCGCGTGTACGACCGCGACCCGGAGCTGGGCAGGGCCACCCGCACGGTGTCCTTCGGACTGCTGCTCTTCGCCGCTGGCCTGCTGCTTGCGCTGGTCTACC
>CAMBWJ010000421.1 GCA_945871545.1 uncultured Clostridia bacterium
ACCTTGTGCTCTTGTCGTAGGGCACGCCCTCGGCCTTCGGGGCCCTCGAGCTCTTCGAGGTGAAGGCCAGCACGATCAGCGTGATCAGGTAGGGCAGCAGGCGATAGAAATTGGGGTTGATGTTCAGCTCCTTCAGCAGATAGATGCCGTCGCCGTTGATGTCCAGGCTGGAGTAGGAGGCCGCCACGCACTTGAACAGGCCGAACAGCGTGGCTGCGCCCGCAACGTTCAGCGGCTTCCAGTTGCCGAAGATCATGACGGCCAGGGCCAGGAAGCCGAAGCCCGCCACGTCGCCGTTGGAGGAGCAGTTGGCGGTGGTCATGGCGTACACGAAGCCGCCCATGCCCGCCAGCGCGCCGGAGATCAGCACGCCGCTGTAACGCATCTTGTACACGTTGATGCCCAGGGAGTCGGCCGCCTGGGGGTTCTCGCCGCAGGCGCGCAGGCGCAGGCCGAACTTCGTCTTGTACAGGATGATCGAGAGGATCACGTAGATCAGGATGCAGAAGTAGGTGGCGAGGTAGACCTTGTTGAGGAAGGTATCGCCCAGGAAGCCCATCTCCTCGGTGCGTCCGTAGCCCAGGTGGGATTTCTTGAGCATGAAGTAGCTGGCGGAGTCGCCGCTGGCCATCTGCAGGGTGTTCTGGTTGGCGATCATGCGCACCAGGAACAGCACCAGCGCCGGGGCCATCAGGTTCAGCGCGGTGCCGCCAATGGTCTGGTCGGCGCGCAGGTTGATGGCCGCGAACGCAAGCAATAGCGAGAAGATCGAGCCCATCAGCGCTGCGGCGAACATCGCCAGGAACATCAGGCCCTGCAGGCCCCAGAAGCTGCCCGCAGCCTTCGCGGCCTCGAACACGGGCGTGACCTGAAGAATGCGCACGCACAGCACGCCGATGAACGCGCCGAAGATCATGATGCCCTCCAGGGCCAGGTTGATCACGCCGCTGCGCTCGGCGAAGATGCCGGCCAGGGCGACGATCATCAGGGGAACCGCATAGATGAGCGTCTGTCGAATCAGGAATGACATTTACTTCTTCCCCTCCTTTGCGGTGCCGGATTTCACTTCGGCGGTCGCGGTCTGGGTGGACTTCTTCTTGCCGCCCAGCCACAGCTTGATGACCAGCGAGAAGGCCGACAGGTACACGATGACGGCGATGATGACGTCGGTGATGTACTCGTTGTAGGCGGTGAGGTTGGTCAGCTGCAGGCCGGAGATGTCCAGCATCGACATGAAGATGCCGGTGAAGATGACGGCGATGGGGTTGTTCACCGCCAGCAGCGCCACGGGGATGCCGTTGAAGCCGGCGGAGGGCAGCGACTGGTAGGTGGACCAGTAGAACTCGGTGTTGCCGGAGAGGTAGTACAGCGAACCTGCCGCGCCCGCCAGCGCGCCCGCGATGGCCATGGACAGCACGATGTTGCGCTTGTCCTTGATGCCGGCGTAGCGCGCGGCGAAGCGGTTGGAGCCGCAGGCCTTGAGCTCATAGCCCAGGGTGGTCTTGGTCAGCAGGATGTACACCAGCACCGCCAGCAGGCAGGCGATGATGATGCCGCCGTTGACCTGGCTACCGGGGAAGAGCTTGTCCAGGCCCATCTTGGGGGTGGCCACGCCGTTGATGGTCGTCTTGTAGATGTAGCTGGTCTTGGTGTTCTCCACGATGTTCTTGAAGTTGGACACCTCAAAGACCCAGGTCACTACGTTTGCGGCGATCCAGTTGGTCATGATGCAGGCCAGAACCTCGTTGATGTTGAGGAAGGCTTTGAGCAGGCCGGGAATCACGCCCCAGAGCGCGCCCGCGGCCATGCCGCCCAGCAGCGCCAGGAACCACACCACCATCGGCGGGATGGAGCTGGGGTTCACGCCGGGAATGGCCATCTGCGAGGAGGGGAGGCCCAGCGCGATGAACAGCGTGGCGGCGGTGCCCGCCAGATACTGTCCGGCTGCGCCGATGTTGAACAGGCCGGTCTTGAAGGCCACGGCCACGGAGAGACCGGTGAGGATCACCGGCGTGGCGCGGAAGAGCATGTTGCCCACGCTGGCCGGATTGAAGCCGAAGGTGAGGCTGCCGGCGGCGCTGCGGCCGGTAGAGAACAGGCCGAACAGCACCAGGCGGATGCCGTCCCAGGCGCTCTTCAGGCCCAGCGAGGGATTGAACAGGCCCACGATCAGGATGACCAGCGCGCCCGCTGCCAGACCGATGATGATGGACAGAAGAGACGCCAGCACCGATCGGGCACCGTCCTTTTGCAAGAGGGATGACTTGTTGTTGCTCATGCGCGCTCCTCCTTCCCCTGCCGCTTCGCGCCCGCCATGTACAGGCCAAGCTCCTCGACGGTGACATTCTTGGGATCAAACTCGCCGACGATCTCGCCCTCGTACATCACCAGGATGCGGTCGGACAGGTTCATGACCTCGTCCAGCTCCAGGGACACCAGCAGCACCGCCTTACCTGCGTCGCGCTGGGCCACCAGCTGGCTGTGGATGTACTCGATCGCGCCCACGTCCAGGCCGCGGGTGGGCTGCACCGCCACGAT
>CAMBWJ010000422.1 GCA_945871545.1 uncultured Clostridia bacterium
GATGTACAGGGTAGAAACCTTGAGACCGCTGTGCTCGAGAACATACGCCTTGATCTGCTCGTAGGTCGCGCTCCCCTGAAGCTGGGCGACATTCAGCCCCTCAAGAGGGAATTCGACCTTCACAGTGCGATGTGGATATGTTCCCTTGGAAAAGCACATGACCGTCTCCGACATATCCGTTTCGTCCCAACCAAGTCCACTGACCTCCGAACCCCTGAAATACACGGGAAAACGGAACTCGATGCGCTTCACGATGCGTCCGTCGCTCCGTCGCTCCGGGTAAATCTCCACGCGCTCGATGAAGCTGTTCATGAAGGTCTTTTTCTCCAGATCGGTGAACTGGTCGTACAGCTTGTCGAAGTAGAGCAGGAACTGATAGACGTTGTCGGTGGAAATCCTGTGCTGGCGGATGTTGTCCATGCGAGTCTGCGCCTCGGCGATGCTGACCTCGATGGAGGCAATCTGGTCGTAGACCCTGTTCTGTCGCTCCTGCAGGTCCTGCGCCTTGCGGGTGTAATGCGGGTCGTCGAAATCGAGCGCGTCGATTTGCTCGCCCAGCCTGTCCTTGGTGCCCGTGAACTGGCGGAGCTGCTTGCGCAGGGCCTCCATCTCCGCGTCGAGCTCGGCGGTGTCCAGCTTGCCGCCGATCTTCTCGCGGATGCCCTGCTCAAAGGCGGGGGTGTTGACCAGCTTGTGGATGATCTCCTCCACAGCGCCGTCGATGATTTCCTCGCCCCATTGGTGATGATAGTCACAGCGCTTGCCGTCCACATGCAGGCGGTGCTTGCAGGCGTAGTAGAAGTAGTCGCGGTAATAGGTTCCGTCGCCCTTTTTCTTGCGGTTCACGTTGCCGTACATGCCGCCGCCGCAGATGGGGCACTTGAGCAGCCCGGACAGGACGTGCTCGTGGTCAAGGCTGTGTGTCTTGAGCTGGCGCTTGTTGGTCTGCTGGCGCTGCTTCTGCGCAAGCTGCCAGTCCTCCTCGGAGATGATGGGCTCGTGGATGCCGTCGTAGAGCGCATAGTCCTTCTGCTTGACGATGTGGTACTGGTTGCGGGTGCCGGGGATCTTTTCATTGTGCCTGCGCCCATAGGCCAGCTTGCCGCAGTACACGGGATTGTCGAGCACGCCGATGAGGAAGGAGCCTGTGAAGGCTTCCCGCTTGTTGTTGTGACGGCAGACCTTGCTGTACCCGTGCTCGTTGAGCCAATTGGCGATTCTGGCGGTGCCCATGGTGGTGTGGATGTACTTGTCATAGATGATGCGGATGACCTCGGCCTCTTCCTCGGCAATCTGCAGCTGCCCGTCCACGAGCTTGTAGCCGTAGGGGGCAAAGCCGCCGTTCCATTTGCCCTCGCGGGCCTTCTGCCTGCGGCCCTCCATCGTCTGAACGAGGATGTTTTCGCGCTCAATCTCGGCGACGGCGGAGAGAACGGAAATCATCAGCTTGCCGCTGTCCTTGGAGGAGTCGATGCCGTCCTCCACGCAGATGAGGTTGACGCCGAAGTCCTGCATCCGCTGCAGGGAGGTCAGCACGTCCGCGGCGTTGCGGCCGAAGCGGGAGAGCTTGAACACCAGCACGAAGGAGACGCCGTCCTTGCCGGATTCGATGTCCCGCAGCATGCGAAGAAACTCCGGGCGGCCCTCGATGTTCTTGCCGGATTTGCCCTCGTCGCAGTATTCCCCGGCGACGAGCATGTTCTGGAACTCCGCGTACTTGCGTAGCTTGTCCTTCTGCGCATCCAGGCTGTAGCCGTCCACCTGCATGGAGGTGGAGACGCGGGTATAGATGTAGCATTTCATTCGCTTCATGGCTTTTCCTCCTGCGGTCCAGCCTTTGCCGCGTCGGCGTGTTCCTCAAGCTCAAGGAGGAACCTGTCGTAGTCGGACAGAAACTCGCGGTCCTGAATGACGCGGTACTTCTCAAATTCGGTTTCCGCGTGCAGGCGGGCGATTTCCGCGGACACCCTGCCCGCGTCCCGGAGCAGACCGTATTCGAACATTTCAATGAAGCGGTTCAGGCGGGTTTCCCAGTCCTGCATGGTCAGCGGGATGTGGCGCTGGGCCATGTTTTCGGCGAAGTCCAGATAGGAAGTGACCATCCGGTTCAGCTGCCCAAGCTCGTCCTCGGTGAGGTAGTTCTTGGCGATGGACACGTCGGACTTTTTGATCTTGCCGTCCGGCGCGTCCTGCCAGGTGGTCAGGCCCATGTGATCCTTCGTGTGGTCGGCGCGCTCCATGATGAGCTCGGCGGCGGTGTGCCCGTGCACGGCGAAGTGCATCTTGTTCTGCACCGTGGCATAGAAGCGTTTCGTGGCGGCGGAAGTACGGTCGTAGTCGATAGCAGTGGCATACAGGTCGGTGATCTTCTGATAGAACTTGCGCTCGCTGGCGCGAATCTCCCGGATGCGCTCCAGCTGTTCCTCGAAGTATTTGTCGGTCAGATAGGTGCCCTGCTTGAGCCGTTCGTCGTCCATGACCCAGCCGCGAATGGTGTATTGCGTTGCAATCTGATTGACCCA
>CAMBWJ010000423.1 GCA_945871545.1 uncultured Clostridia bacterium
CCAGAATTGAGAGGGAGAGGAGAATCATTATGGATCCAAAGGTTTATCTGGCCATTGACAATTGCTATGCGTCGAAGCGTTGGATACGTCCGGCGGAGTGGCTGAAGAACATTCGCAGCCTCGGCCTGCGGTACATCGAGGCCAGCGCGGACACGGAGTGCGACCCGATGTACATGGGCGAGGCGTTCACGAGGGACTGGATTGAGGAGGTGCGCAGGGAATGCGAGGCGCAGGACATGTGCGTGAAAAACGTCTATTCCGGCCATGGAACGTACGCCACCAGCGGGCTTACACACTATGACGAGCGGGTGATCGTCCGCTTCCGCGACGGGTGGATGAAGAAGCAGATCGATACGGCCAACGCGCTGGGCGCGGGCTTCGGCTTCTTCGCCCACGGCTTCGAGGAGCTGCTCCTGCAGGACGATGCGCTGTATGTGGAAAAGCTGGAGCAGCTGTATGACACGCTGGCGGACATCGCTGCATATGCCGCGCAGACGGGCATGAACTATGTGGGTCTGGAGCAGATGTACAGCCCGCACCAGCCGCCGTGGACGATTGACGGCACGGAAACGCTGCTGCGCGAGGTGTACCGGCGCAGCGGAGCGCCGTTCTACATCACGGAGGATCTGGGCCACATGAACGGCCAGCAGTTTTTCCCCATGCCCGATGCGGATGTGCTCCGGAACAAGATTGATAATGGACGGAAAGGCGTGCGCACGCGCCGCTTCTGGGTCGGCACGGAGCGGGCACACCAGCTCTATTGGAAGGCAATTGCGGGTGAGATCGACACGGATGCTGCCATCAGCGCCATCCTCGAGGATGCACAGGCACATCCGCACATTTTCTCCCGGCCGGAGGACTGGAGCATCGACGCATGGGTGCGGCGGTTGGGATGCTATTCGCCCATCGTGCACCTGCAGCAGAGCGACGGGAAATCCTCACCCCACTGGCCGTTCAGCGCGGAATTCAACGCGAAGGGCGTCGTGCGGGCGGAGGAGGTGCTGCGCGCGCTGATCGCCTCCTATGCGCAGGTGGACGATCCCACAATGCCGCCGAAGTGCGGCGAGGTCGTGCTGACGCTGGAGCCGTTCATCAGCACCGCCGGCAACACCTTCGATCTCATGGACGACCTGAAGGAATCCGTCGCATACTGGCGGAAGTGGGTGCCGCGCGACGGGATGTATCTGAGCGAGATCCGGAAAAATCTGGAACAACAATAGCAAGGGAAATGAGGAGTGTGAGAATGAACGAGCTTCAGAGGAAGTATCAGAGCCAGATCGAAGAGCTTGCCGCGGCGGCCAGGCGGCTGGCAGAGCTGGGCTTTGTCACCAGTCAGGGCGGCAACCTGTCGCTGCGCGCGGATGAGGATGTGATTCTGATCACCCCCACCAAGGTTGCGAAGGCCGACGTGCGCTTTGAGGACATCTGCGCAATCGACATGACCGGCAGGGTGCTGCACGCAAAGGAGGGCCGCAACCCCACCGGCGAGTGGCCGTTCCACCTGCGCATCATGCAGAAGCGGCCGGACGTGAAGGGCATCATCCACGCCCATCCGCCGATCCTGACCGGCTTTGCCATCGCCGGCGGAGATGCGATGCAGCGCGCCTATCTTCCGGAGCCTGTGACGGAGGTCGGGCCGATGATGATGGTTCCCTACGCCGTGCCGCTGAGCGACCGGCTGGCGGAGAACTTCGACGCGGTGATTCACAAGTCCAACGGCTTCCTGATGGAGAACCACGGCGCGGTGATGGTCAGCCCCGAGGGCCTGAAGCGCTGTCTGGAGATGATGGAGATGATGGAAGCGCAGGGCAAGAGCATGATCGTTGCGAAGCTCATGGGAAATCTGAAGGCGTTGGGGAAGGACAGCATCAACGAGCTGGACGCAGGTGTCATCAAGGTGCGCAATCTGCCGATGCCGGGCCTGCCGGGCGAGGTAAAGCAGCTGTCCGACATATTCGTCTGCGACTGAGAGGCGGCGCATGACCTGCGGACTCCCGGAGCGCATTCCGGGGGTCCGCTTGACCTTTTTGCATTGGCGGCAAGGCAATTTCTGTGTGGAATTCCAGCGCCGGATCTGTTATAATATACGCTAAAATAGGCGGGAAGGAAGATTCGGATGGGCAGAGTTACAATTCAGACGATCGCGAAGGAAGCGAACGTTTCGGTTGGAACCGTCGACCGGGCGCTGAACAACCGTGCGCGGATCAGCGAGGCGACCCGACGCAGGGTGTTGGAGACCGCGGAGCGGCTGGGCTATCATCCGAACAAGATCGCAAGCGCGCTGGGACGGCAGCGCAAGCTTCGCATTGCCGCAATCACGCCCTGCAAGCCGTTTTTCTTCTATGAGCACATCCGCGACGGCTTTGAGGATGCAATCAAGGAGACCCTCGATTACGGCGTGTCGGTGGACCAGATTCTGTGTGAATCGCTGAGCGTGGAGGATCAGAAGAAGGTTCTGGAGACGCTGGATTACAGCGAATACGACGGCATCGTGCTCAACGCGGGCGGCGACGCGCTCA
>CAMBWJ010000424.1 GCA_945871545.1 uncultured Clostridia bacterium
CCCGGGCGATGGAGATGCGCTGCTTCTGACCGCCGGAGAGCTTCAGGCCGTGCTCACCCACGTAGGTGTCGTAACCGTTCTCCAGCTCGGAGATGAACTCGTGGGCCCCGGCCAGCTTTGCGGCGCGGATGATCTCCTCGCGGCTGGCACCGGGCTTGCCGTACTCGATGTTGTTCAGCACCGTGCCGGAGAACATGTACACGTCCTGCTGCACCACGCCGATGTGACTGCGCAGGGATTTGAGCGTGAAGTCGCGCACGTCGTGGCCGTCGATGCGGATCGCGCCGGAGGTCACGTCGTAGAAGCGGGGGATCAGGCTGCACAGCGTGGTCTTGCCGCTGCCGGAGGGTCCCACCAGCGCCACGCTTTCGCCGGGCCGCACCGTCAGGCTGATGTTGGTGAGCACCTGCTCGCGGGTGGATTCGTAGGCGAAGGACACGTCGTCAAACTCGATCTCGCCGCGCACCCCGTCAAGCTCCAGGGCGTCGGGCTTCTCCTGAATGCTCACCGGCTCGTGCATCACCTCGTCGAAGCGCTCGAAGCTGGTCATGCCGCGCTGGAGCTGCTCGGTGAATTCCACGAAGCGGCGGATGGAGGTCAGGAGCGTCTGCACGTAGAGCAGGTAGGCCACGAAATCCGGGGCGCTGATCCTGCCGTGAATCATGAACACCGCGCCCAGCACCACCACCAGGATGTACATCACGCCGTCGAACAGGCGCGTGACCGAGTGGAAGCCGGCCATGTTGTGGTACATGCCCTTCTTGATGCGCAGGAAGATGTTGTTGCGCTCGGCGAACTTCTCCTTCTCCAGCTCTTCGTTGGCGAAGGACTTCACCACGCGGATGCCGGACAGGCTGTCCTCCACCTGGGAGTTGAGCTCGCCCAGCTCGTGGCGGGAAGCCTTGAAGCTGGCGCGCATCTTCCTGGCGAACTTGTTGGAGAAGTACACCATCAGCGGCAGCACCGCAAAGATGATGACCGTCAGCAGCACGCTGGAGCCGCAGAGGATCACGAAGGCCACGACCACCTTCAGCACCACGATCAGCAGCTCCTCGGGCATGTGGTGGGCAAATTCGGTGATGTCGTTGAGGTCGGTGGTGATGCGGGACATCAGCTGGCCGATCTTCGTGTTGTCGTAGAAGTCGTTGGACAGCTCCTGATAGTGGGAGAACAGGTCGCGGCGCAGGTCGGACTCGATGCGCGAACCCATGACGTGGCCGATGGACTGCATATAATAGTAGGCGGCGGTGTCGATCACCCGCAGCAGCAGGTACACCGCGCCCAGGCGCAGCACCACGGCGATGGTCAGCGCGGCGGCGCTAGAGGTGGCGGCGCTGGTGATGAAGCGCACGATCAGCGGCAGCACCAGGTCGCAGACGGTGGTCAGCGTGGCGCAGAACAGATCCAGCAGCATCACGCCCATGTAGGGCCTGAAATAGGGCATGAAGCGCTGAAACACCCGCAGGCTTTGCAGCGGAGAGCGCTTCTTCTGAGTGGTTTCCAAGAAAAAGACCTCCTGTGAGGGGATAATTGTGTTGCTTTTATCATAATTGAGGCAAGTTTTGTTGTCAAGTGCATCTGACAAATTCGCGCCCTTGACAAGCGGCGGCGGAATGCCTACAATGGAAAGGAGGTGAGAAAATATGGCGTCGGGTCTGCGGGCAAGGCTGAATGCGATGGCTGCGGCTGCGCCCCGGGTGGAGAAGAAGCCCCCGCGCGCAGGCGGCGTGGCCTGCTATGCCCATCGCGTCCCGCTGGATCTGCGGCTGCGCGAACTGGATTCAGACGGCCTGCGGCGCATCGGCTGGCAGGGCGGACGCTTTGAGCTTACGCGCTGCCTGTTTCTCGACACCGAGACCACGGGGCTCTCCGGCGGCGCGGGCACGGTGGCCTTTCTGGTGGGCATCGGCTACGCGGAGGGCGACGACTTCGTGGTGGAGCAGTATCTGATGAAGGACTACGCCGACGAGGCGGACATGCTCGACCAGCTCGCCCGGCGCATGGAGCGCTTTGACGCGGTGTGCACATTTAATGGAAGGAATTTTGATCTGCCGCTGCTTCAGACGCGCTTTACGATGTGCCGCATGCGGGATCGCTGGCGGGACATGGAGCAGCTGGACCTCCTGTATCCGGCGCGGCGCACCTGGAAGAAGCGCATCGGCAGCTGCCGTCTCTCCCGCGTAGAGGAGCTGATCCTGAATCAGCCCCGGGAGGGCGATCTGCCGGGCAGCGAGGCCCCGCGGCGCTACTTTGAGTTCCTGCGCACCGGGGATATGGGCTTGCTGACCGAGGTGGTGGAGCACAACCGGCAGGACATTGTCACCCTGGGCACGCTGCTGGCCCACCTGTGCGCGCTGTACGCCCATCCCGAGCGGGAGCGGAACCGGACGGATCTGTTCAGCATGGGCCGGTCGCTGGAGAACCAGGGGGAGCTGGGTGCGGCGCGGGAGCTGTACCGCATCGCGGCGATCCCCGCGCCTGCGGGCAGCATCTCGGCGCTGGCGGGCAATC
>CAMBWJ010000425.1 GCA_945871545.1 uncultured Clostridia bacterium
TGGGCCAGAGCAGGCGCACCGAGGTTTAGGAGTATTTCAACTAGATGGAGAAGATCTGGGCGGAATACGACGTGTACCTCGCAAAGAACGCCGAATTGACCGGGGAGAAAAAGTAAATGCAGATGAAGAAAATCTTGGTAATCGGCGGAGGCGCAGCCGGCATGCTGGCTGCGCTCTTTGCGGCCAGAGGCGGCGCGTCGGTCACGCTCATCGAGCGCAACGAGAAGCTGGGCAAGAAAATATACATCACCGGAAAGGGCCGCTGCAACCTGACCAACACCGCAGAGCCGGAGGACTTCCTCCGCGAGGTGGTGCGCAACCCGCGCTTCATGTACGCGGCGTTCGCGTACTTTGACAACCGCGACATGATGGAACTGATGGAGAAGCTTGGCGTTCCGCTGAAGGTGGAGCGCGGAAACCGGGTCTTTCCGGTCTCCGATCACGCCAGCGACGTGACCGCTGCGCTCCGGCGGGAGCTGGAGCTGCTGGGCGTAAGGATTTACTATGAATCCCGCGTCGCGCATCTGGTGATCGAGAGCGGACGGTGCTGCGGCGCGATCCTGCAGAACGGCGAGCGCATCCAGGCGGACGCGGTGATCCTGTGTACCGGCGGTGCGAGCTATCCGCTGACCGGCTCCACGGGCGACGGCTACGCCCTCGCACAGGAGGCGGGGCACAGCATTCAGAAGCCGCTGCCGTCGCTGGTGCCCATCGAGACGAGGGAGAGCTGGCCGTCCACGCTTTCGGGGCTTTCCCTCAAAAATGTGGCGCTGCGGGCCTGGAAGACCGGCGGAAAGAAGAAAAAGTACTTCTACGACGAGCAGGGCGAGATGCTCTTTACCCACTTCGGAATCAGCGGGCCGCTGGCGCTGACGTTGTCCAGCAGCATGCCGGAGGAGCTGGAGGACGTGCGCATGGCCATCGACCTGAAGCCTGCGCTGGACGAACAGACGTTGGACGCGCGGCTACTGCGGGATTTCCAGGCGCTCTCCCGCAAGCAGCTGACCGCCGTTATGGACGGCCTGGTGCCGCACAACCTCGGTCAGCAGATCCTGCTGCTGGCAAAGATCTCCCCGCAAACCCCGGTCAACAGCGTAACGCAGGCCCAGCGCGCAGCAATTCTGCAATTGCTCAAGGCGCTGCCACTCACGCCAAAAAAGTTGCGCGGATTCGAGGAGGCAATCGTCACACGCGGCGGCGTGACCGTGCGCGAGGTCAATCCCTCAACGATGGAGTCCAAGCTGACGCCCGGGCTGTACTTTGCTGGGGAACTGCTGGATCTGGACGCGCACACCGGCGGCTTCAACCTGCAAATCGCCTTTTCTACGGGCGCACTTGCCGGGCGCAGCGCCGCAGAGACAGCTCAATAGCGTAAAACAGACCAGAGTCTTTAAAGACTCTGGTCTGTTTTATATTTACTCTTATTCAGACTTTGGTTTGTTTTCGGATTTGACCTCTGCGCAGAGCTGATTCAGCGCGTCGATGGCCTCCTGCGTGTGCTTTTCCATCTCCCTGCGATCCGCTTCGGCCTTGGCGAGCTGCGTATCCGATGCGCGCGCCGCCAGCACATCCGCCTCGGTGATGGTCATCAGCGCGTCCTTGTCCAGCTCCGGCAGCGTCGCGAGGCGGTTTGCCTGCTCCACCAGCAGCTTTTCAAAGATATTGCGGATGCCGCGGGCGTTACCGAAGGCGATGGAGCTGGTGTTGGAGTCCTCGATGTAGGCGCGCACCGCCGCGCGAGCGGTATCCTCAAGCACATACTGGCCCTTGTTGAGCTGCAAATCCAGGATCGCCAGCATTTCATCCACGCTGTAATCGTCGAAGTGGAGATAGCGGTTGAAGCGGGATTCCAGGCCCGGGTTGGAGTGGACGAACTCGTCCATCAGGCCGTCGTAACCGGCGACGATGACGACGAGGTCCTCGCGGTGATCCTCCATGGCCTTCAGGAGCGTGTTGATGGCCTCCAGACCGAAGTCGTTTTCGGATTTGGAGTTCAGACTGTACGCCTCATCGATGAACAGCACGCCGCCAAGGGCGCTCTCGATCACCTTCGTGGTCTTGGTGGCTGTCTGACCCACGTAGCCCGCAACCAGGCCGGAGCGATCCACCTCCACCAGCTGGCCTTTGGACAGGATGCCCAGGGAGCGGTAGATGCGGGCCATCATGCGTGCGATGGTCGTCTTGCCAGTGCCGGGATTGCCGGAGAAAACCATGTGCAGCGACATGTCCACGGATTTCAGGCCGTGCTCCTTGCGCAGCTTGTGCACCGTGACCATGTTGATCAGGTTGTTGACCTCGCGCTTGACGCCGTCCAGGCCGATCAGCGCGTTCAGCTCCGCCTTCAGATCCTCGATGTTCTCCACGGGCAGCGGCTCCTGCTCCGCATTCTCCTTGGCGGGGGCCTTTTCCGCAGTCTGCTTCGGCGCATCCACCTTTTCCGGCGCCTTCTTGGGCGGATTGACCTTGCCCTGCGCCTCCTTCGCGCCGGAGCCTGAAGCGGGCTGCG